>NZ_JBOBDM010000032.1:0-66326 GCF_050586605.1 Pseudomonas sp. ES1
TTTGCAGCGCTCTCAAGATCGAGCGCCGCCCGCGCGGCGCATCGCTGGCAAGCCAGCTCCCACATCTGTTTCGGGCCAGTCACTCCTGTGATTGCACCGCTGTCCGCCTTGTTGGCACGACGCGGTATCAGTGTAGGCATTGCAACCGCTGCGCCAGACTCAAGGCATGCACCGCCGCAGGCGCCGCCTCTTGCGCAGGATTACCGCAGTAGAAACAGATTTGGCGATGACCGGTCACCGTCCGACGCCGAGGTTGCCATGGCCAGAACAACGTTGAACCTTCCGGAAGATCTTTTCGACGCTCTCGCTGAACTTGCCAAAGCCAACGGCGTAAAGGCGAGCTGCCTGGCGATGCACGTTCTGGGTGACTACATCGAGTACGAAAAATCCCTGACCGCGCAGATTAGGCATGGGGTGGAAGAAGGCGATGAGGGTGGATTCGCGACCGATGAGCAAGTCGCAGCATTGCGTGCACGGCGCTGGAATTGGAATGTGGTCTGAGCACCGTTTCCAGCCATCCACCCGCGCCTTGGATCGCAGCCAGTGCAAATGGCACTGAGCCTTGAGCGCTGCAGCGTCTCGCCGCTTCAGCGTGGCGCCGATGATGGATTGGGTATACTTTTCAAAAAACCCTTTAAAAACAATCAATTAAGAGCAAGAAGACATTATACGTACCAATTTTGTACCAACGGCTTCTTGCGCCTTTTTGCTTCTCAGCCCACTCCCTCTGGCCCAACTCTAAACCTCACTCATCGCCGCACGCGACTCGACATCTAGACGCCCCTATAGCAGAGTGCCATGATCCATCTTCATTTCTTAAAAGTTTTCGAAACGGCTTAACAAGGAAATTTAATTGAAAGAATTCACCAGCCCTTTCTCAAACATCCCTATGGCCCTTTCTTCAGAGAGACACTTCTCTGAGGCCTTGACCAGATGGAACTACTTCCCCAATCAAAAAGACTCGGCAAGCGAACTCCCCCCTTGCTTCACAACACGACGATTTACGCCGGAAATAGCCGAAGAACTCTCAAAAGTTGCCATTCAAGATCTTCGCAGGCAACACTGGTTCGATCTCGCCGAATACCGTGTAACCAGATACAACAACATCTCTCGAACACTTGGCCTATTACACCCACTTGCTTATGCAAGACTACATGCGAGAATCATGGAAAACCATGAGGAGATATCAAAACTAACCTCCAGCACCCAAAGCGCCATCAAAATAGAAGAGCACATCGACGGACGCATGATTATCATGAATTATGAGAGTCATGAAGCTCGAACCAGTGCTGCTCTCGAAGATACATTTGGAAAGCGATTTCGCGCCCACACTGACATATCAAACTGTTTCGGTTCAATTTACACGCACTCCTTAGAATGGGCCATCCAAGGATACGACGAAGCGAAGAAAAATCTCTTCTCCAAACCGAAACACTGGAGCAGCCTTCTAGACACTGCCTTCAGAAACTCCAAGAGAAACGAGACATCTGGACTACCTATAGGACCAGCAGCATCAAACATTGCTGTAGAAATAATCCTATGCAAAATCGACAAGATACTTGAGAGCAATGAATTCATTTTTACACGATATATTGATGACTACACTGCATACTGCGAATCGCATGACGAAGCGCAGAGCTTCATCCGAATCCTAGGACATGAACTTTCGAACTACAGACTATCCCTAAACTTAAATAAAACAACCATAAAAGAATTACCCGAACCCTTACAAGACCCATGGACCTCCCTGCTAAACAATGCTCTACCCAAACGCACAAATAGTGACGGAGCACTTACCCTAAGCACAAGCGAGGCAATAAATTTCCTTGATTATGCCGTCCGACTTAACAAAGAAACTCCAGACGGAAGCGTACTCAGATATGCCGTTAGTACAATTGCCCCCAGAGCAACTGACGACACCGCGACCGCCGTTCTTAATTACACCTTAAACCTTGCCTGGCATTTCCCAGCCCTTCTCCCGCTACTTGAAAAAATTGACGCTCGATCCGACCAGTACGATATAGACGCAACGCATGAAAAACTTAACAAGATCATTACGATAAATGCTCTACATCGTCGCTCAGACGGAATGTGCTGGGCACTCTATTACTTAAAGCAACTAAGCCGCGAGCCTGGCAACGACCAGATAAAACAAGTACTCGAGTCAAAAGATTGCGCAGCAATAACAATGCTATGCAAATTCAACAACTCCATCGCCTCAGCCAAGGAGTACGCACAGGGAATTATCGACAATGCCACCCTGTATGAATTAGATCAAAATTGGCTATTACTTTACGAGTTATTCTTAAGCAACCACATTGACACCCCTTACAAAACAGAGAACACATTCGAAATTTTGAAAAAATACGACGTTGCGTTTTTATATCCTGCTGACCTTTCAAGTCATGCAGAGCAATACTGCCACGTCCTTTCAAACCCATTCCAGCTCCCCGGTCAAACAGTAAATTTCAACCAGTGGATGCAACAGCGTGTAGCGCCTCGGGCACCCCGTAATCCACCATCTCTTTTTGGATGAAAAATTCAAAATACGGACTCCCCTAGCGTAGTTTGATTTATAGCACACCCCGATTGTGCTGGAGTATTAACGAGAAAAGGCGCCCAGGCCCCTAAACTCAGGGCTTGAGCGCCTTTTTTGCAACAGTGCATCAGGGCCGCAAAGGGCATTGGGTGGCATAGAATGGCGTACGGTTTGCCCCATTTTTGCCCCACTCAACCAGGTCAGATGGCGGGGATCTGCTCTCCCGCTCACCCTTCAATGGCGTATAGGCTTTGGGACACCTCCGAGTGCCGCCGCCACTAACCTGGCCGCGTCTAGAGCATTTCGCACCTCAACCAGCGCACGATCTCTAGCCTCAATGTTCTCCGGCTCAAACGAAGCCAGTTCGAATCGAGCTTCGGCACGCTCAAGACTATCAATTACACTTGCAATTTCAGACCTGACTTTAACTTCAAGACCGTCAACCATCATGCATTCTCGATGATTAATGCGAAATGCTTTTAGAGCCTTTCTGCAGATTAAATGCTTGAGGCAAATGACCGTCGAGCTCCCCTTGCATATCGCCAATGAAGCAAATTTTTGAATTTGCTGGCGCACGTTTCAAAGCCGCTTTGATTTTATTTCTGAGTGGTGTTTCACCAATCTTCAACTCTTGGATGATCAAAGCATCATCACGACCAAGCGGTAAATTTGAAAGAGTTTCAAGTGCCGCCTGCCCGACTAACGTTAGATACGGCTCGCCGTCTTTCACCTCCCCGCCAGACCAGCAGCAATAGTATTTCTTTCGATCATAATCCACTTCAAAAACCATAAATTCAAGAGACTGCCCTGGACGAGCGCCATACTGCGCTTGAATTTTTTCAAGTGTTGCGGCCTCAGGTTTTGCACCTGCAAGCAAAGTGGTTTTGATAGTAGGCATCGTTGCTTCCCTAGATAACGTCACAATTCCGTCACATCCCAACTAGCCAGTTCCCAGCCAGCTGAAGGCACTTTCGGCGGCACGACTCGAACCGACCAAGACAGACGATATCACTCAGCCACCATCAGCTCAAAAGCTGAGCTTAACCGGACGTGACACCAAGGTAGCGTAAAGGACGTGGAGTCCAAATGTTGACACGCCAAGCCGACCACGCTAATTTCCGCCAGTTGCAGTAAATCCTGCAGCCTGGGATTGGCCTCCCGGAAATTCACAGGCGGACGTAATCACCGCTCTATAAGCGGTTTTTTTTCGTCCGCAGCATGGCAACGCCTGCATTATGGGCGGAGCCGTGTGGGCACCCGAGAGGGTGGCCGGCCCCTGTGAGCCGGTAGGCCAACCTGCACGGTTCCGTCCACCCGATTGGCCTCGGGCGCGGAGCCTCCTACCTCACAGGAGATCCACCATGAAAGCCATCGCATCTGTTGCCCCAGTAGTCGTAGAGCTGATTGACGGCCATCCGACTACTACCAGTCTTGATGTCGCCGCCCACTTCGGTAAACGTCACGACGACGTTCTTAAGCGCTTGCGTAGCCTGGACTGCTCCCCCGAATTCACACTCCGCAATTTTGCGGAGTGTTCCCGCCCAGGTTCGAACAACAAGCCTGAGCCGTACTACCGCATGACCCGCGATGGCTTCACCTTCCTATGCATGGGCTTCACTGGCAAGGAGGCGGCGAAATGGAAAGAGGCGTACATCACCGCTTTCAACCAGCTGGAACAGGCGGTCTCCGAGAAGAGTAATCTGCCTGCCGTGCGGGACACCATGGTCGAGCAACGCGCCTTCCGTGGTCACCTCATCCTGATTGCTGAGTTGGAAGGTCAACCCTGGCTCAGCGCCGGAAACCTCTGCTCCGCGCTTAGCCTTGGCAGCTCTGACCGGTTAGTCCGCAGTCTTGCACCCCAGCACAAACGCAAGCTGCGTCGAGGTAATCGCGAACTGTGGATGATCGATACCGTAGGCGCCGAGCGCGCAGCAGACTATTGCAAGGCCGAGCTGGCTGGCGAGTACCGGGAATGGCTTCACCGCCAATTTCCTAAGCCGACATCAGCGAAACCTGCTGATGCTCCATCGCTGATGGGGCGGCGCTGGCTGATATCATTCGATCACTCCGGCAAGGAGCAAATTCGACCGATCCCAGAAGACGCCGGCGTGATGACGCTTCGGGAAATGCTCAGCGCCGTTTCCACCGGCGACCTGTTGCTGTCCACCGAAGAGCTGTTTCAGCTCTCAGCCGCCTTGCACCATCGAATTGAGCAGCGCACGACAAATCAGGCTCAGCAACTGAAGGAGCTGCAGCAAAGAGTTGTGATGGGCCGATAGCACACGAATTGACGGGCCCAGGGCGGCCTGCCCGCCCTACGTCAAAATAGCTGCCCAAGCCCCTCGGGCTGCCAGTTCATGATCACCAGCTCACCGGTCACATCGGCTTTGCCGTGCCGCTGGTTCGCCGTGGTGTAGCGGATATCCAGGCACTCGAAGTGGAAGCCGTCGAAGGCCCGCCGGATGTCCGGGTGGTCGTTGATGCTGACCATCACCCTGCCCTTGCAGCGCCGCATGAAGTCGGCTATGCGCTCGTACTCTGCGAACGGGAAGTCGACGCCATAGCCGGCGGTCTGCCAATACGGCGGGTCCATGTAGAAGAACGTGTGCGCTCGATCGTAGCGCTCGGCGCAGTCGAGCCAGGACAGGTTCTCAACGTAGGTGCCGGCGAGGCGCTGCCAGGCTGCCGAGAGGTTCTCCTCGATGCGCAGCAGGTTGATTGCCGGCCCAGTGGTGGCGGTACCGAACGTCTGCCCAGTGACCTTGCCGCCGAAGGCATGCTGCTGCAGGTAGAAGAACCGGGCCGCGCGCTGGATGTCGGTCAGCGTCTCGGGGCGGGTCATCTTCTGCCACTCGAAGATCTGCCGGGAGCTGAGCGCCCATTTGAACTGGCGGACGAACTCCTCGAGGTGGTTCTGCACTACGCGGTACAGCGTCACCAGGTCGCCGTTGAGGTCGTTGAGCACCTCACTGGTGCGCCCAGGCTGTCGAACTCGATCCCCTCAACCAGGTCAACCCGATCCATGCCGCCGTTCGGGTTGCCGACACGGTCGGACTCGATCAGCTGCAGGCGCGTGCTGAAAATGCAGCCGGGGCGCTCCTGGTCGGGGCTGGCCACGAACACGTCACCCGCCACCATCGACGACACCAGCACCAGGGCCTGCAGCTGATAATGGTTGAGCGTCGCTTCCGCGTCGCACTCCCTCGGGTCATCTGCGTACAGCGACCACAACCGATCCAGCTGGCTGTTGAGCTGCTCGGCCTCTTCCTCGGTGATGCCCAGCGCCTCATGGTCGACCTGGGCGCGGCAGACCAGCCCGGTGCCCACGACGTTGGTACGCAGCCGCGTGATGGCGGCGCGGGCCACCAGGTGGTTGCGCATGGCATCACGGGAGCGTGCCACCAGCATCCGGCGCTCGGTTTGGTTGAAGTCGCGGCGAGGACTGCCGAGGCCGGGTATCCAGCTGGCCACGCTACGCAGCACCCGCGAGGCGCCGCGCCAACGGGTCTCAACACCGCCACCTCCGCCCTGGGCAACTATCGGCTTATCCTCGACCGATGCCCTGGCCACGCGGATCGCTTCGGCCATCAGCTGCTCGGCAGCAGACTCCCGCTTTTGAAACGGCCACTTGCTCCACATGGTCAAAGCCCCACGTAGGAAATGCGGCTGCGGCCACGGCCCTGCTGCGCAGCCCGCTCTTGGGCGACCTGCTCAACGTACTGTTTCTCCAGCAAGCGCAGGCTATTGAGTTCGGCCAGCCGGACCTCTCGATCCTGCCGGCGCAAGCTCTGACCGTTTTTCAGGACACGCGAGATCGCCGCCCGGACCTCGTCAAGGCGTTGTTGTGCTTCAGTCATGGTGACCTCGGTTATTGGACGCGGCTCCGCGTACCCCGACCGCGCGTGACCACCCGGCGAGGAACCGGCGCCACCGCCTGTTCAGTAGTGAAGAGGGTGGGCTGAAGCAGTTGCTGCTCCAGCTGGTCCCACTCGTGATCGCGCAGCAGGTGCGTCTTCAGGCTGCGCGCCGCGTGCAGGGCGTACACCTCGCAGTCCAGCGCTTCGTTGCGCCGGCCGGCTTTCTTCTGCCATACCATCTTGCTGGGCTGGCGGGGGTGCGGGGCCAGAACTTCGTTGGTGACCTGCTCGTAGTAGTCCGCGCGGATCTCGCTGTACCAGTGCATGCGCCCCGGCCCAGCGCCGGTGAGTTTCATCCGGCCATCGATCAGCGTCTTGGCCTTGTGGGTGCCGACGATGTAGACCCGCAACCCGTATTTCGCTGCCTTGGTGTTGTCCTGGCTGGTGTCCGCCGACTGGGCCGGCTTGGTGAAGATCTCCCGATCCCGGCTGTCGATCGATGCGCCCTTGATCGCCATGATGTTGAAGCGTTGGCGATCTCGAACGTAGGTGTACACCGCATCGCTGGTGTTGCCGTCAGAGCTGTCGATACTGACCGCCGACACGGAGAGCTGAGCGCCGCTTTCGGTGGGGATCGGCTTAGCGATCATCTTGTCCAGTTCGGTCCACACCGGATCGTGGGGATCGATGGGGTTGCCGTCCAGCTCGCCCCAGTACAACCGCCAAGACTCCTCCCCGCGCCCCCAGCCCGTGAAGAGCACGGCAAGACGATCGCCCTGCACGTCGACACCGACGGTTACCAACAACACGCCCCTGGGGGCGGTCAGCTCGGCATAAGGCTCGGCGCGCTTCTCCAGCTCGTCGGTCTTCGGTGCGTCGCTCTTGTATTCGTAGCTCTCACCCATCGAGCTGTTGGTGAAGGCGATCAGCCATGGCACGGCACCAACCCCACACGCTTGTCCGACAGTTCCAGTTCGGCGTCGATTGCCGACAGGCCTTTGATGGTCGGGGTACCGCCGATGATGATCTTCGACCGCCGGAACGTCTTTAGGCGTTCCTTGGCGAGCTTGATACTGTCCCCCTGAGCAGCCCTTCGTGCTCCAGCTGGATGAGCAGCAGCTGGCCGCCGCAAGCCTGACCGAATTCGCCAACGCGAGCACGCAGCGCACGTTCAGCGCAGGCGAGCCACTGCGCACTCAGGTGGCCCAGATCAAGGGCGGCCATTTCGCCCTGGCCGCAGTCCACCTGACCCACCTTCCCCATCATGGGGACCGTTCGGGCTACCCCGCTTCCGAGTCCACCCGGACCATCACCGGGGCAAACCGAGGCGAACAAGCACAGGTCACTGCGTCGATGATCACCCTGCGCAAAGGCTCCACCGGCAACGGCACGGGCCACCCCGTAAACGACCTGACCACCGGCAGCGGTCACCACGCGGTCGCTGCATGCCACTTCGAGCAGGCGAACGGAGGCTTCTACAAGGGCGACGGACGAGCAGCCAAGGTACCACTGAGCACCATTCTCGGGCGCGGCACCAACCAGCGCCTGGCCAGTGCGTACCTGGTGAAGTACTACGGTACCGGCGGGCAGTGGCAAGGTATGGGCGAACCAATGCACACCCTGCCAACCAAAGAACGCATGGCGCTGGTCACCATTGTCCAGGTGCCCGCCGCGATCCTGCCGCCCGAGCTGCTGGTGAAGGCTCGCAAGTGCGCTCACTTCCTGCACAAGTATCTGCCGGAACACTTCCCCGAGCCGGTCGACCTGGTGCTACTCGGCGAACACGCACTGGTCGACTTCACCCTGCGCATGCTCAAAGCCCCGGAACTAAAGCTCGCCCAGGGCTTCAGCCCCGACTACATCCTTGATCGCGGCCTGTTCGAAAACCTGGAAACCGGCCAGTTGGAATGGCGCCCCATCAAGAACACCGACCAGATCCGACTGATCGGAAACAGCGTCTGCCCTGACGAGGCCGAGGACTTGATTGCCGCCAATGCGAAAGACCTGATCGACCTGTACCAGCAGGAGGCCGCATGAAACCCACAGCCAACGATTGCCCGGTACCGGACGCCGAAGACAACGCAGCCGCTTGGCTCGGCCAGGCCGGGCTGTACCGCACTCGGTTGGAGGCCGTGCAAAACGGCGAGCAGCACGTGGAGCCTGTTTCCGACGACGAACTGATCGAACTCGCACGCGGCCACGTTCGCGAGGGCCTCTGCCATGCCCAGCCGCAGAAGGAGAAACATTCATGAACACAGCTTTTGTGTTGATGGCGCAGTACAACGGCCTAGCTATTATCTCGCTCGAGCAGGTGTGCGCCGACTACTTTACGCACCTCACGCCGCTAGTATTCCAACGCAAGGTACTGGCCGGTGAGATCAAGCTGCCCATCACTCGACTTGAACCAAGCCAGAAGAGCGCCCGAGGTATCCACATTGCCGATCTGGCCCTTTACCTGGATCAGCAGCGGGATGCTGCGCGTAAAGAGTGTGCGCAACTGAATAAGACGTTACGGGCAGGCTGACTGGGACAGTGCACCTCACTTGATCAGTGTCTATCACGCGCACGATCTACTTGCTTGCTTACGACCCTTCCTGTCAATTGGATTCGCATTGACCACCCTGCAGCGATAGCCGCCTACGATCGGCGGCTATCGACCCAGAGCGGTCGCGCAAAAGCGGACGACAGAGGATTGAACTACTTACCGTTATGGCTTTACTTGGCTTTCCTACCCCCCAGCTCGTTGGGGTGATTCGCTCAGCCACCTAGAATCATTTCATGAGTTGGTCTTAGTGACACTGAACCTCCTTAATCTCGGAAAATAAAAATTCTTCGAGAGAACAAATTAAGGCATCTAAGGAGGGGGATTTACCTCGGACGGTTACATAAAGCTCTTCGTCGCTTAGAGCATCGACCGTTCGATTGATCTGACTTGTTTTTTTCTTGTAAGCCAATCCCCACTCCGAATAGATTTCGTGTAGCTTAACTGCAGGCTGTGGCCAAGCCTCACCACGAGTTGATTCAATATTGTGACCTTTTGCCACAATCGACTCTAAAGTCATGCTGGCGTCGATGCGCTCATAATGGGTATGCTCGTCAATGAACCAAGCTTCTACCTCTAGAATAGCCAATACAATTTCTATTGGTGCGCCCTGCTCCGGAAGTCCGACAGCAAGAAACTGTTGAACTTTTTGCAACTGATCGTGCCCGTGGGGAAACACATCCCGCAACCCTATAATTTTTGAATATCCATTGCGGGTTAGTGCTGCGTGCTGAGCTATGACCTGGGACTTAACTTGCGCATCGTTCTTGCAATTCACCATCAACACAAAAAATTCAGCACCCTCAGTTTGTCGCATTTCCACAAGTTGCAGCAGCCCACAAAATTGCTCTTGAATTTCGAATGTTACCCCCCGCATCCCTGCGATAGACCGGATCAATTTAATGACAAATTGCTGTTCAGTGAAGCCCTCGACAAAAATAGCGACCTTTTTCATTGCTCAGCCTCACATAAAATAATTGGAGGCAAAGAAGTCGAAATTATTCAATCCTATGAATTTAAAATCTTCAAATTCCTTCGGTGAATTCCTTTCATTTACCACACTTACAGTTGTTCCTGTGCGAGTAAGAATAGACCAGTACTCCAACGGCACTTTATTCATAACAAACTGATCATTAGTAGTCATCACAAGCTGACTACCGGACGCTTTCACCTTTGTTATCAAGAGTTCAATCAGTGAATTAGAGCGGCTAAAATCCAAACCTTCGCCAACATCGTCAACCACAATAAGATTTTTATTGTCGTCGAAAATTGAATAGCCCAATGAGATTGTTAGCGCCAATGCCCGATACATACCCTGAGACATTGAAGCGTGGATAACAGGAAATTCAAAACCTTTCTCCCGAACAAACAACCCAAAAACACTAGTTGTCAATCCTGGCACACTCACTGGTATATTCGTGCATCCGACCTCAACCAAATCGTATCCCAGCAGTCGCATATCTTCCATGATTGCCTTATCAAACTCTTCTCCAAATCTTCTATACCCGTCTAGGTACACCTCAATAACATTGCTCGGTTTTTGCAATATCTCTAGAGGGGTTTCCATCCTTGAGTTAACATGATCACGCGTGATCAGTTCTTGTCGTCCAAAATCCGATCCGAAGTGGTACATTTCAGAGGACTCACCCCAACTAATAAGCGGGACGAGAAACGAATGCTGTATTTCATCTTGCTTGTGCGCAATCGCGATCACATCCCGAGGAACTTTAAATTTTAAAAACTTTTGTTCCTCTTCATAAAAAATGTTGCCCGATCCGTCCTCACTGCGATCCAGCTTTAACTCAGAGTTAATATGCAGGCTCTCTTCAACAACAACCCCCCCTGCAATTGACACCTTATATATATAGACATTACCCTCATCTTCGAGCACAACCTTGTACTTGCCTGAATCAAGTCCTTTTTGTGTCTTTCCGGCAAAGATCTGTGTGACTCCAAATATTACTTTTGCAGTTCTAGTTTTGCCGGCAGAGTTTTTACCAACTAGTAAATTTATATCTGTCAACTCAAAGTTGGCAAGGACCCAGTTGTTAGGTAGCCCTTCATACTCACTGTATTTTACTTCTTTAATTCGCATAGATCAGTCCACTCGCTGTAGCCAAGAATAAATCCGGCATGGGATTCCTCACAGTCTATTTCGGAAAAATGCTTTACGCTAACCTTTTGTGCCCTAAAACTGCCCCGCTGAGCATCTCTCGGAGTATGCCTGTGTTGGCACACTGCCTGTGCGGTTATCCCGAACCTGAAAGGCGAGCGCCTCCAAGAGCGGTTCAATTTTTTTGATGGGTCGATATAGGGTTTGGGTGGTGCAGCAATTGGTACTGAGGGCTGGGCATTTTATATAAGTCGTTCGCCACGCTGACCGATTGGAATTGTGAGCGACAGCTCCTGGCCGATTGCTGCACCGCACGAAGGGCAGCTATGGGTCGATTGCAGCCGTCACAGACCTTCGTTGATTTCTTCGCCGGCACCGGGCCTTCTATACTGCCTTGGTCAAACTACCAGGTTATCGCCGTGAAACGATCCATCGAGGGACTAGCAGAAGCTGGTGAGGAACTGATCCAGAAAGCGATCGATGCACAGCGCCGCCTGCGGCAAGCTGAGGCAGACGGTGCGCTGCCTGAAGAGATCGAACTATTCAGGGCAGTCGCGGATTTGCGATATCGATTGGTGACCGACCATCAGCTCATCATCCGCGGTAAGGCACCGCACATCCTGCATTGACGTAGGGGGAGTGATTCGTGAACCGCGATGTGACGAAAGTTCTCCTTCCAGATCACCAGGCCTTCTCAGATGCGATGGAGGCTTTGAAGCGCTACCAGGAAGCAAAGGATTTTGGGGCGCCGCCTGAAGAGATTGAGCGCTTGAAGATCCTGGCCGAGTCGCTGTTCCAAGCCCTCAACGACTACCAGCTGCGGGTGCTCGGCGGACTTGGTTGCACCACCCACTGACAAGGTGTCGCTAATCGGACGTTGCCCAGCCGGACTACTCAACCCGTGCACCGAGGGTAACTGGAGCCCGGATAATCCGCTCTAACCACTTCCATTCTGTGTATCGATCGTCCCGTCCACGCAGGTGGGTATAGCGCCGCAATGAGTTCCAGTCACGATGACCGGACACACTCGACACCCGTGGGATATCCCAATTCATTTCGAACAGCCGGCTCACGCCCTCATGTTCTACTAACATCAAGGTGTTGCTAAAAGACCTCCCTTTGAGTCAACACACTACAATCTTGATGCTGGTAGAGAGATGCGTATGCGCTTGTTCTACACGGATGAGAGCTTTGAGCTGAATGGCGTGGCCTTGCCAGGGATTCCGTTCCTGGCCAACGACGATGCAGAGCTGATCGGGTCGGTCAATCGTTACCTATTCCACATCGCGGTTGTGCGAGGGCGCACTCGCTCTCCCGCCACTTGGCGAACCTACGCTGACCATCTCTACGAGTTTTTCTCCTTCCTCGAAGAGAACGCTTTGTTTTGGACTCGGGTCAACCAGGAGCACATCGCGGTTTGGCGCAACTCGATGCTGGATCGTGGCCTGTCCCGCTCCACAATCAACAAGCGCCTTTCGACCACCAGTGCATATTACACCTGGTGCGCTCGCCAGGGCTTGGCTGAACGGCTGCCATTCGAAACTCAGGAAGTGTTTGTGTCAAAACCAAAGGGTTTTTTGGCCCACGTCGATGCTTGGGGGAATCGCCTGCAGGCCAATGAGTTGACCTTGCGTACTCAGAAGCAACTCCCCAAGTTTCTAAGCATACCGGAGGCCGTCCAGTTTATCGGGGCGCTGTCACCCCGCAGGACGCAACTGGTAGCCTACTTGATGTTGCTATGCGGTCTACGTCGTGAGGAGGCTTGCGCGCTCGATGTTCGGGTTCTGCCGACGCCGGCCGGACATTCCCCCAGTAAGGCCATCAAGATGACGCTCGATCCGCGTCTTACGACGACTAAGGGCTCTAAGGAGCGCTGGGTGATGGTGCCATATGACTTGGCGGGCCATCTGTTCGACTACATGATGCGGGAGCGACCGAAACTAGCCGGCATGTACCACAAGCGCCATGGCGCTGAGACAACCACGCTCTTCCTGACCCGTGATGGAGCTGAATTGTCGCTGGATGGCTTGGATGTGACCTTTCAACGAGCCTCGGCCAAGTCTGGGGTTAAGTGCACGCCTCATCGTCTCCGACACACCTTCGGCACCTACGAATTTTTGCGCATGTCCGAGCGGCGCGGCACGGATGGCGCGTTGCACTGGGTACGGGATCGTCTGGGCCATTCGAGCATCACCACCACCGAGGTTTACGTGCATGCGGCGGACCTGCTGAAACATGATGAGGTGGACGGCTACATTGAAGAGGTTCTGCAGCGCGTAGGGAGTCGGTCATGATTGGTAGGAAGCGAGTTGTTCGGAGAGTTGAGTCCATCACCCTGGAAGGCACTATCGTCGACTTGCCGCCGTCATGGTGCTTCACCATTCGCTGTCAGCATCACGGTGAAATCCGCTTCGATTTCGACCCATGGTGCCGGCGTGGTCGCGATGACCTAGTAATGCATGTACGGGATGCCGTGTGGTCGCTGCGACATGAGCTGGTGGGAGTCACCCTGCAGGGGATATTTCAGCAGCTCGCTACTTACTTCTTGCCATTCTTGGATGAGCTTGAGAAGAGTGGCTGCGTCGTCAGCCGCTTGGCTCAGATTGACGAGAAGGTTGTCAGAGATTTCCTGGCGTGGCTCGAACGACGTATTGCCGGTGGGGGGCGACGAGTCGGCCAACCGCTATCGCTCTCAGCGAAGAAAAACGCCTATACGGCACTGAAGACAGCGCTGACCAACCGAATGAAAAAGACGCCGGACTCGGTCAGCGCCCAGTTGCGGTTCCCCAAGTCGCCTTTCCCCAATATCAATCGCTTGGTGCCGAAGCGCGCGTCCTATAGCAAGGGCGAGCAGAACAGGATCGTTGCAGCGTGCAATCAAGACTTGAAGCGTATCCACGACCAGCGAGGCGGAGACGCTTTGTCGCCAGCCCAGGTGCTGGCGGTGCACCTGATCGTCTTGGCATTGGCCACCGGCCGGAACTTTCAAAGCCTACTTGAGCTACGGCGAGATAGTCTAAAACCCCATCCTCTCAAGGATCGGGAAGTCCTCATCACTGAAAAGCGCCGCGGCGGTTCCACGCAGGTCGCATCATATCGGGCGCAGGGCGCCGACCAGGGGACTGAACAAGAGCATGTACGCACGATCCCCACAACTGTGGGCAACCACTTCCGATGGCTGGCCGACTTCACCCGCTCACTGACCGAAGATGCGCGCGCCGAAGATCGCGAATTGGTATTCCTGTGGCAGGTGCCCCATACCGGACGCCACCCAAGATCAACTCGTCAGGGACAGGTTAACCGCTTCACCCAAGTGGATGCCCGAAACGCCATCGCGGATTTCGTGGCACGACATGAGCTGGTGGATGACCGGGGAGAACGTTTTCTCTTCAGCGTCACTCGCTGTCGCCCGACCTTCGGCACTAACCTGTACGACCGAACACGAGACATTCGCAAGGTCCAACAAGCGCTGGGCCATACATCCGCCGAAACCACCGCACGCCACTATGTGTCGTTACCGGCAGTTGCTGAGCGGGATCATGTTTTTGTCGGGCAAGCGATGGTGGGCTGGATCACTTCCGCAGATGAGAAAAAAACCACGGCGCTGGCCGCCGATGGGAGAATTCCGCTACGGAACGTGCACGAACTCCTGAGTGGCGGATACAACACCGTCGTTGCTCGCTGCAAAAATCCCTTTCGCGAGGGTGGAGAAGTTTGTGGCAAGTACATGGTCTGCTTCAGATGCCCGCAGATGGTGGTTTTCGAAGACGACCTCTGGAAGATTTTTAGCTTCTACTACAAGCTGCTTGCCGAAAGAAACAAGATCGCCCCGCATCACTGGGTCAAGACATACGGCTGGGTCATCAAGACCATCGACAACGACATAGCAACGCAATTTCCGGCTGACCTGGTCGAGGCAGCAAAGAGCAAGGCCGCGCAGACACCTCATCCCGCCTGGGCGGTTGTCGGAGCCGCAATATGATCCCGCTGCAGCTTGACGTTACTCGCCTGGCTGGCCTGCCTTTCCCACAAAAAGCACGTCTACCTGTTTCGGTCGCCGTCAATACGACGGGCTCGCCGATTGTAATCAGCCGGTACGAAGATGACGTCTGGAATTTCTGGCCGTATATCTCGCGAGAGAATGCCAAGGACGGTGAAAAGCGGATCATCTGGAGTATCGCGTTGCCGGATGGTTCAAGGCTGACTGATGTAGCGCATCGCAGGTTGTTGGCTTCGGCCAAGGATTTCATTTGGTCCCTTCATGTCGATCCCATCGAGGGCGGGAAGCGCCCGGGGCTGAAGACACTGATCACCCTGATGGGTAACCTGACGTTTCTGCTGCGTTGGATGGTCAGTCAAGGCATCACCAGGTTTGCCCAGTTGGATGGCAGAACCCTGGAGTACGTAGTGGCAGTAAAGGATGGAAAGGTCGCCAAAAGTACCGTGATGAAGAGGTTGCTCCTGGTCGAGAAGTTGTATGCGCAGGCGGAGAAGATCGATGACTACCTGCCGTCTCATCCCTGGCCCTTTGAAAGCGCTGCCCTGCTGGCCGGCATGGATCAGCGCATGGCCCATCGAGTACCGAAGACGCCGCTGATTCCCGAGTCAGTGTTCGTGCCGCTTGCTCAGAAATCCATTGAATACGTTGAGCAACGAGCATCGGCGATCTTGGCTGTTCAGGCCGAGGCGGAGCAGGCAATGGTGGCAGCCGCGGCGCGTGGTGTGAAAGGACCTGCTTATCGGCATGTATTTGGTACGGAAGTGGCCAGGGCACACGGCTATGCAGGGCTCCGAGAACTGCATGCCGAAATGGCGCTGCTCAGGACGGCCAGCTACATCTGCATCAACATGTTCTCCGGCCTGCGCAACTCCGAAATGATGTCCTTGGAGTCCGGGTGCATCTCCAGGGAGCCCGGAATCGATGGCAGCTATGAGTGCATCTGGTTGCATGGCACGATCTACAAGACCGGCGAGCGACCGCACAAATGGTTGGTTCCGCCGATCGTAGCGCGGGCGGTAGATCTTGCTGAGCGCATGATCGAGCCTCTCCAATTGATGCTTCGAGATGAAGAGCGGAAGGTTCGCAAGCTGGAAACCATCGAGTCGAAGCATGCAAAACGCTTGTCGGAAATATCTAGGAGCAGGAACAAGTTGTTCCTTGCGACGCACTTTAGCCAGCAGGGGCCGGTGGCCGTGATGCCGGGCGGTGCCGCCGTCAACAGATGGCTGAAGGACTTCTGTCGGCATTTCAAGATCCGTGACGACAGCGGTGATGTTTGGGACCTTGCTTCCCACCAGTTCCGGCGCGCGTTCGCATACTACTATGCTCGTTCGGAACTGGGGGATCTGCTGTACCTGAAGGAGCACTATGGGCACTGGAGTCTCGACATGACCATGGTGTATGCCGACGGCGGGGCAGACGAGTACCAGATTGATAACGGTCTGCTGGACGATGTGGTCCGTGCGAAACAGGAACGCCAAGCGGAGATACTGGCCGGTTACCTCGACTCCGATACCCCCTTGGCCAAAGGTGAGGATTGGCTGGGCACCTGGCGCCCCATGGTTCGCACCGCGAAGAACAAGGACGAATTGATTCAGGAGTTGAGCAGCACGATTACTCTCAACGGTACCGGGCATAGTTGGTGTGCCGGTAATGCCAAAGGGGGCAGCTGCGGTGGGCTGTGTCTATTCGAGGCAGATATGTGCGTCGACTGCAATATGGCGCTGATCGGCCCTGAACACCTTCCTGTTTGGAAGGAAATTGCTGGGCAGCAACTAGTGGTGCTGCAACTACCCGATATGGGTGTGCCGGCCAAGAGCCGGGCCAACCGCATTCTGGAGAAAGCGAATCAGGTGATCAGCAAACTCGACGACGGCAGGTCGGAAGCATGAGCCGCATGGATACGGCAGGCAATCCCGAGGCGTTGCGGACGCACAAGGAAGAGTCGCAGCGGCAGACCCGGCAAGAGCTAGAGTTGGCATTCGCTCGCCTGAGAAATGGCAATCCGCGCCGCGTTAAGCGCGGTGCTTCCATCAGCGCAACGACAGTGGCAAGAGAAGCGGGTATAGATCGTTCCACGATTTATCGTTTCCACGAGCCCATCCTTACAGCGATTCGCAAATTCAATGAAACCACGCCGAAGCAACTACTGGAGGCCAAACAAGGGGAGCTGGGGGAAGCGCGGTCCAAGGCCCGCGAGTACCGGGAGGCGCTGAAGGCAGCGCGAGATGAAATTACTGCATGGGCTCGTCAGAACTATTTGCTGACTCATCGTGTACGGGAGCTTGAAGCCACTATCCAGCAGCGCGATAAGCTCATAGCGGAGTTGCAGACTAGATTGGCCGCGACTGCGAAGTCGGCTACGCTGAGGTCGGTCGCGGGGCCCCGCGATGACTCCGAGTGAGCCTTGGGCACTACACTTTAAGACCACTCTACGCATTGCTCACGGCGTTATGAGTCGGCGTTCCGACTCAACACTGCGGGTTACTAAGCCCAGATCACTTGCAGAACGCAGCTAGCCATAGCCAACGGCGCCGTTGGCTCGGATCTTTATTACGCATCGCTTCCATGAGTCGTTCGGCGGCCTCAGCATGGACGGCAGGATCTGCTTCCCGAATAGCCTTCATCAGTTCCTCGCGCCGCCGAGCATTGCCCCCCATGATCTCCGCAAAGCTACTATCTGACTGGTGAAAGTCGCTCATCTGGGCGCTCTCGTGGTTAGGCCTATTCTCTATCTTGCCCTCTATAACGCGCTAATGATCAATTACTGCAGGAGGCTCTAAAGAATTAAGGTGCGTAGATTGGGCCGCTCAGAGGAGCCCTATGTGCCATCATCATTCGGTAGAAAGCTCTTCAAGAGGAGCGCTGTGCAGAAAAAATTTTGTCTATCTCCCTATATTTCTCCATCCTCCCAGTACGGGCAGCGGTGTAAGTCTCTCCGCCAGCGACGACATACATAAATCCTAACTCCTCGGTATCTTCGTAACAGATAGAGCTCAGCTCCAGTAGCGGCTCCAGGCTCCACTCTTGGCGTCCATTGATATGGGGAGGGCTCACCAAGCTGATGCTCTCCACTCGAAGCACCTCTGATGGCTTTTTGAGGAGTCTCTGCAGATCTCTGGCATGAGGGATCATCAGCATGCTGCAGTACTCGTCATCACCGATACCTCGCACTATTTCTACGTAAAACCAAGGCCAGATGATTTCCTGCTCCACGAAGCTCCATACCTGCTTATCCGCGTTTTCCGGGCTAAGGTCGAAATGCATCTCTGCCGCCCGGTAGGTCGTAAACATAGCGCGCTCTCCAAATGAGTCCTATAGATTGTAGTCCTATAGGTTTCGAAGAGGCTTCATTTTCCATTTTGTGGATGCAGCAAAATGGATCTGAATCCGGCCTTTGGCCTTGCTCTCAAGCTGATTCGCAAGCATAAGGGACTAACACAGGAGGATTTTTCGAGCGTGAGCAGTCGGACCTATCTGAGCTCGCTAGAGCGCGGTCTGAAAGGTGCAACGATCGAAAAGGCTGACCAACTTGCTGGAGTCTTGGGTGTTCACCCCGCGACTCTTTTGATATCCGCTTACCTGATGAAGGACGGCCAAGCTACTGATGGCAAGGATGCATTACTGCTGAGAATTCACGACGAGCTTCAGAAGCTGTGTGATTGAAGCGTAACCCCGGAGAAGGGTTGTCCTAACCCCTGAGGGGCCAGGTAAGGCGGTTGTTGCTTGCACCGACCATAGGGAATTCAGATGCACATTCGCCTCGCTCAACACAGTGATGTTCAGGCCATTGCCGAGATCTACAACCAGGGGATCGAAGACCGCAGCTCTACGTTCGAGACCCAGCCGCGCACCGCCATGGATGTACAACCCTGGGTTGCCGATATGTCCCGCTATCCGGTGCTGGTCGTCGAGGTCGACGGGACGGTAGTGGCGTGGGCAAACCTGAGCAGCTACCGCGCGCGTTCGTGCTACGCCGGCATCGCCGACTGCTCGATCTATCTGCACCGTGACTTCCGCGGACGTGGCATCGGCAAGGCGCTGCTCAAGGCATTACTCAGCGAGGCTGAGGCACGTGGTTTCTGGAAAGTCCTCTCCCGCATTTTCACCTTCAACGAGGCGAGTCTCGCGCTCTGCCAGTCCTGCGGTTTCAGGACGGTTGGCGTCTATGAGAAGCACGCTTGCCTTGAAGGCCGCTGGCTGGACTGCGCGATCGTTGAGCGGGTGTTTCCGTCGAACCAACCCGTTCCAGATGACGAAGTAGCTGGGGCATGAGATAGCCCGCGTCAGCCCCTACACCTCTGAGGGTTGCCGAGGCGAAATTCCTTTGCTTGGGCAACCCGACGAAGTATAGGCCGGGCACCTGATCTGCCACGCCGTTTCGCTGCAGGACACGACTTTGCTGGTCGGCGACTGGAAGCTGTGCCAGAAACTCCAGGTTCGGCCGGAAACCGGTGGCGAAGATCAGCGCGTCGGCCTGATGGGTGGTTCCATCCGCCCAGACAACGCCATCGGGCAATACCTGCTGGAACATCGCTTTGCGCTGGAGCCGCCCGGAGTCCAGGGCAGCCCGGTACTTGCCGGTATCCAGCACAGGCGTGCTCTGGTCACTCAACCAGCGCGTGTGCTCCAGCCGGGTGAGTTTCAACCAGGCGTGAAAATCGAGCCCCAGGATCCGCTGCGGGAAAAAGCGGATTTTCTCGCGAGTCGCCAGCACTACCTGCGCAACGCCGGCAAGCTCATAGGCAATTTGAACAGCCGAATTCGCCGCACCAACTACGACGACACGCTGGCCGGCAAAGGCCTCAGGCGTTCGATACGCAGAGCTGTGCAGACAGGTCCCTGAGAAGCTTTCCAGGCCAGGAATGTCAGGCATGTTTGGACGGCTGAAGCCCCCCGATGCCACGACCACCGCACGCGCCGTGAAGGTCGATCCATTGGCGGCGAGAACCTCAAATGCCTTGTCCTTCTGCACGACTTCCAGCACCCGGGTACCGCCCTCAAAAGGCAGCTGAAATTCGGCGGCGTATGCCTCCAGGTACTGCACCACGTCGTCTCGCAGCGGGTAACTCTTGGGATCACCGGGAAACACCATCCCCGGTAGCGCTGAATACTCCGCCGGGGAGAACAGTTGCAGGCTGTCGTAGTAGTTACACCAGTTTCCGCCTGGGCGCGCCTGCTCATCCAGGATCAGAAAGTCCAAGCCGTGCTGCTGCAAATGCCAGCCTAGCGCCAAGCCCGCTTGCCCACCACCGATGACGATCACATCCAACGCGCAAGTCGATTTATTCATGCGTGCGCACTCATGCATGTATCAGGTCAAAAAAGGGCACGAGCTACGGGCAGCACAGCGAAACCAGACCCTTGGTTCGCTGGAGCAATCCCTCAAGGCGCTCGACGATCGCCCCACCATTCACTTCGTAGAACACCTGCCTGCCCACCTTGGTGGCTTTCACGATCTGGGCATCGTGCAGCACCTGCAGATGCCTGGAGACCACCGAGCGCTCCTGCGGCAGCTCTTTAGCGATTTCGCCGACATCCGCCCGGCCCAGCAGAAGCACGCGCTTGAACACCGCGACCCTGGAGGGCTCGCAGAGTGCTTTGAAGAAGGCTTCGTCCAGCGACTCGATGACAGCGTCGATGGCTTGGGTGCGGAGGTTCTGGTTGGTCGTCATGCCGCCAATATATGTGCGCGAATATGCACATGTAAAGCCATCCGTCATCGGCGGGGTTGCGATACATTCGAAAAAGCGTATATTCGAAAAATCATATATACACAGAGTACCTCGTGATGACTGGCAAGATCCGCGTTCTGTTTGTTTGCACCGCAAACGCTGCTCGCTCCCAGCTCGCCGAAGCATTGCTCCGACACACAGACCCTGTGCGCTTTGAAGCTTTCAGCGCCGGCACTCAGCCTGGCGAGGTCGATCCGCGTACCTACGCGGCGCTTGAGCACCTCGGTATCGATGCCAGCGGCCTGCGCAGCAAGTCCATCGATGAGTTCGCCGACGAACACTTCGACTACGTAATCACCCTTTGCGACAAGGCGGCGCTGGAATGCCAGGTCCTGCCGGAATTCGGGGAGCGCCTGATGTGGCACTTCGAAGATCCAGTCCCCAGCGACAAGCACGATGCCTTCCGCCACACGCTTCACGAGATCCATGAGCGCATCAAGATGTTCGTCCTCGTGAAAACCAAACACTGAGAATCGCTATGACTGATCCACTGACCCCAACCAAGGTTTTCAAATGCCTCGCCGACGAGAACCGCATTCGGATGATGCTGCTGATCGCCCGCGAGGAAGAGCTCTGCGTCTGTGAGCTGATCTGTGCACTGGAAGAAAGCCAGCCCAAGGTTTCCCGCCACCTGGCGCAGCTGCGCACGTGTGACCTGCTGGCAGACCGCCGCCAGGGCCAATGGGTTTACTACCGGCTGCATCCAGAGCTGCCCGCCTGGGTACGCGAGATCCTGAAAACGACGCTGGAGGCCAATAGCGAGTGGCTGAACAGCAGTTCCACTCGATTGGACGCAATGGGTGACCGCCCACAGCGCGTCGCCTCCTGCTGCTGATCACTGCCGAGCAAAACCGATGAAAGTTCTGTTCCTCTGCACCGCCAATAGCTGTCGCAGCATCCTGTCAGAAGCCGTGTTCAACCACCTGGCCCCGGCCGGTATGAAGGCCTACAGCGCCGGCAGCCAGCCCAAAGGCGAGGTACATCCGCTGTCCATCTCCGCGCTGCAGCGCGCCGGTATTTCCACCGATGGCCTCAGCAGCAAATCCAGCGATGCTCACGCCGAGCTGGCACCGGACTTCGTCATCACCGTCTGCGACAAGGCCGCCGGCGAAGCCTGCCCTGTGTTCTTCGGGCCGGCAGTAAAAGCCCATTGGGGGCTTTCCGATCCGTCGGACCTGCAGGGCAGCCCCGCCGAGTTGAACGCAGCGTTCGACATCACGCTTGAGCAGATCAAGCGACGCCTCAAGGCATTCCTCGCACTGCCTTTTGAACAACTGGATGCCGCGCAGTTCAAGGCCGAGCTGGCCCGCATCGGAACGCTCTGACGTTTAGGGAGATCCACCATGAGCAAAAGCCGACTTTCCTTCCTCGACCGTTACCTGACGGTCTGGATCTTTCTGGCCATGGGCCTGGGTATCGCCCTGGGCAGTTTGTTCCAGGGATTGCCCGCGTGGCTGAACAGCCTGTCGGTAGGCTCGACAAACATCCCCATCGCGATTGGCCTCATCGTCATGATGTACCCGCCGCTGGCGAAGGTGAAATACGAGGAACTGCCTAAGGTTTTCAAGGACAAGCGCATCCTCGTGCTGTCGCTGGTCCAGAACTGGGTAATCGGCCCGGTACTGATGTTCGGGCTGGCGGTAGTGTTCCTCTCCGACAAGCCGGAGTACATGACCGGCCTGATCCTCATCGGCTTGGCGCGCTGCATCGCCATGGTGCTGGTGTGGAACCAGATCGCCGGTGGCAACAACCAGTACGTGGCGGGCCTGGTCGCCTTCAACAGCATTTTCCAGATCCTGTTCTTCAGCGTGTACGCCTGGATCTTCCTGGGCCTGCTGCCGCCGCTGTTTGGTCTTGAAGGTAGCGTCATCGAGACCAGCTTCCTCGAAATCGCCCAATCGGTGCTGATCTACCTGGGCATCCCGTTCCTGGCCGGTTTCCTGACCCGCAAGATCCTGATCAGTAGCAAGGGCGAGACCTGGTACCAGGAACGCTTCATTCCGAAGATCAGTCCGCTGACGCTCGTGGCGTTGCTGCTGACCATCGTGGCCATGTTCAGTCTGAAGGGCGACATGGTGCTGCAACTGCCGCTGGATGTGCTGCGCATCGCCATCCCGCTGACCATCTACTTCGTGGTGATGTTCTTCATCAGCTTCTGGATGAGCAAGCTGCTGGAGGCCGACTACCCACGTACCACCGCGCTGGCGTTCACCGCAGCGAGCAACAACTTCGAACTGGCCATTGCCGTGGCCATCGCCACCTTCGGCCTCGCATCGCCGGTCGCGTTTGCCACCGTCATCGGCCCCTTGGTGGAAGTGCCGGTACTGATCTCTCTGGTGGGCGTGGCCTTGTGGCTCAAGCGCCGCTGGTTCGATCAGCCCTCTGGTGCCTTGTCTCAGGAGTAAATCATGACCGAACACCACATCCCCAATATCGACAACGAGCTGGTCGACCTGCCGACAGCAGACAAACTGGCAGTCGAGCAGCAGTCCACCCATAAACCGCGCATCCTGCTGCTGTACGGATCGACCCGCGAACGCTCCTTCAGCCGTCTGCTGACAGAAGAAGCGGCACGCCTGCTGGAGCACTTCGGTGCGGAGACGCGGATCTTCAATCCCACTGGCCTGCCACTGGCGGATGATGTGTCCGATGACCACCCCATGGTCAAGGAACTACGTGACCTGGTGCTGTGGTCGGAAGGCATGGTCTGGTGCTCGCCTGAGCGCCACGGCGCGATGACCGGCGTGTTCAAGTCGCAGATCGACTGGATTCCACTGAGCATGGGCGCCGTGCGCCCGACGCAAGGCAAGACCCTCGCAGTGATGCAGGTCTGCGGCGGCTCGCAGTCGTTCAACGTTGTGAACCAGCTGCGCGTCCTCGGCCGCTGGATGCGCATGTTCACCATCCCCAACCAGTCATCCGTACCCAAGGCCTACCTGGAGTTCGACGAGGCCGGCCGCATGAAGCCCTCGGCGTACTACGACCGTGTCGTCGACGTGATGGAGGAGCTGGTGAAGTTCACCCTGCTGCTTCGCGACCGCTCCGACTACCTGGTCGATCGCTACTCCGAACGTAAAGAGTCGGCTGAAGAACTATCCAAGCGTGTCAATCAACGATCCATTTGAGGCTTTGTGAGCATGCAATTGCACCCGTATTCCGTGTTGGCCAATTCCGAACTGGTCGGCCAGCTGATCTTCACTCCGTGCCCAGGTACCAAGGACACCTCGGTATCTCAGGCGCTGGCAACGCTGCGCGAAGCCGGTGCGAGTGCACTGGTGACCCTGATGCCAAGTGAAGAACTGCTCCAGAACGAGATCGATCTGCTGCCCGAGGAGTGCCAACTGCTCGGCCTCGAATGGTTCCACCTGCCGGTGGAGGACGACCAGGCACCCGGCGAACTCTTTGCTGCCGCCTGGGAGATCCACCGGGAACGTCTGAAAGAGTTGGTGATGACTGGCAAGACGATCGCCATTCACTGCAAAGGTGGCTCCGGCCGCACCGGCCTGTTTGCGGCCCGCCTGATGATCGAGTGCGGCATTCCAGTGCAGGAAGCTGTTGCTCAGGTCCAGGCCCTGCGCCCACGTGCAATTCAGAACCCTGCGCACGTCGACTACATCAACCAGTTCGCCAATACCCTCTGACCGTCCGCTGACGGCTACGCGAGAACAACAACATGGCAATCAAAGTAGGCATCAATGGGTTTGGCCGCATCGGTCGCTTGGCGCTGCGCGCGTCTTGGGACTGGCCAGAATTCGAGTTTGTGCAGATCAATGACCCGGCCGGCGACGCCGAGACCCATGCCCACCTGATCAACTTCGACTCGGTCCACGGCCGCTGGCATCGTGAAGCCCGTGCTGAGGGCAGTATGGTGGTGATCGACGGCAAGCGCATTCAGGTCACCGCGAACAAGACCATCGCCGACACCGACTGGTCGGGCTGCGACCTGGTCATCGAGGCCAGCGGCAAGATGAAGTCGGTAGCCGTGCTCCAGGCCTACCTGGATCAAGGCGTCAAACGTGTGGTCGTCTGCGCTCCAATAAAGGAGAAAGGCGCACTGAACGTGGTGATGGGCGTCAACCAGCACCTGTTCGACCCGGCGCTGCATCGTATCGTCACCGCCGCCTCCTGCACCACTAACTGCCTGGCCCCGGTGGTCAAGGTGATTCACGAGAACCTGGGCATTCGCCACGGCTCGATCACCACCATTCACGACCTCACCAATACCCAGAGCATCCTCGATACGCCGCACAAGGACCTGCGCCGCGCCCGTGCCTCGGGCATGAGCCTGATCCCAACCACCACGGGCTCGGCTACTGCGATCGCCGAGATCTTCCCCGAGCTGCGCGGCAAGTTGAATGGTCACGCCGTGCGCGTACCGCTGGCCAACGCCTCGCTGACCGACTGCGTGTTCGAAGTGGAACGTGAGACCACGGCTGAAGAGGTCAACGCGCTGCTGAAGGCGGCGGCCGAAGGCCCGTTGAAAGACATCCTGGGCTACGAAGAGCGCCCCTTGGTGTCCATCGACTACCGCACCGATCCGCGCTCCTCGATCATCGACGCACTGTCGACCTTGGTGGTCAATGGCACCCAGGTGAAGCTCTACGCCTGGTATGACAACGAATGGGGCTACGCCAACCGTGCAGCGGAACTGGCCCGCCTGGTCGGCGCAGCGGAGTAAACAGCGATCATGAAGGCGTTGTCAGCCCTGTCTGCGGAAGTGCGTCAGTACCTGCTGGTTACCGGCAACTACTGGGCCTTCACCCTCACCGACGGCGCATTGCGCATGTTGGTGGTACTGCACTTCCATTCGCTGGGCTACACGCCGCTGCAGATCGCCGCGCTGTTCCTGTTCTACGAAGTGTTCGGCGTGATCACCAACCTGGTGGGTGGCTACCTCGGCGCCCGCCTAGGGCTCAACCGCACCATGAACATCGGCTTGGGCATGCAGGTCGTAGCCTTGCTGATGCTCACGGTACCGGCGGCTTGGTTGACAGTGCCCTGGGTGATGGCCGCTCAGGCGCTGTCCGGCATCGCCAAGGACCTGAACAAGATGAGCGCCAAGGGCTCTATCAAGCTCCTGGTTCCGGACAGCCAGCAAGGCACTCTCTACAAATGGGTGGCCATACTGACGGGCTCGAAGAACGCGCTCAAAGGCGTGGGTTTCTTCCTCGGGGGAGCACTGCTTGCGTTGCTCGGTTTTACCCTGGCAGTGCTGGCCATGGCAGCAGTACTGGCCATGATCTGGATCGGCAGCCTGGTGCTGCTGAAAAAGGACTTGGGCAAAGCCAAGGCCAAACCCAAGTTCCGCGACATGCTGTCCAAGAGCCGGGCCATCAACATCCTTTCGGCCGCACGGCTGTTTCTCTTCGGTGCCCGGGACGTCTGGTTCGTCGTGGCGCTGCCGGTGTACCTGAGCACCGCGTTTGGCTGGGACTTCTGGCTGGTCGGTGGCTTCTTGGCCGCGTGGATCATTGGCTACGGCATCGTCCAGTCGTTTGCTCCTCACATCACTGGCAAGAAGCGTGGTCATGTGCCCGACGGCCGGGCAGCCTTCATCTGGGCGATCGCCCTGGCTGGACTGCCTGCGCTTATTGCCGTGGGCCTATCGGCGGGGTGGTCGGCGCAGGTAGTGCTGCTCGGTGGGTTGATGTTGTTTGGCGTGCTGTTCGCGGTGAACTCATCACTGCACAGCTACCTGATTGTCAGCTATGCAAAGGAAGACGGCGTCTCCCTGGACGTTGGCTTCTATTACATGTCCAACGCGCTTGGTCGGCTGGTTGGCACGCTGCTTTCAGGTTGGGTGTTCCAAGCCCACGGGCTAGAGGCCTGTTTGTGGGTTTCCAGCATTTTCGTATTGGCTGCTGCGCTCATCTCGATCGGGTTGCCCAGACACAGCGAAATGACGCAGCAGATCCACTAATCACAGCGGAATAGCGGGGGCACTCACGCCTCCGCTTTCACCAGAAACTGCTCGATCTCAGCAACAGTGCTCCGGGCTGTGCGTGTCACCCCGATCAAGGTCGCGGATGCAGAGCCTGTCCACTCGCCATAACCCAGCAGCCATAGCCCAGGCGCATCCACTGCACGTGTACCTGTAACTTCGACGCGTCCATCCACCGTGACTACCCCGAGGCTCGCCAAGTGCCCCAGCGCTGGCTTAAATCCGGTGCACCAGATCACACCGTCGGGGTTGAAGAGAACGAAGGGCCGCAAAGCGTGCAGAACATCTCGTTCACGTGCCTCGACCACAGGCGGGACCATCACGATATCGCCCAACCCGCCGACTAGCTGCTCATTGACACGCCCTCCATCTGTGATTTTCAGCGCTATGTCGCCCGTTCGAACACCACTCGACCATCCACATCATCAGACAGGAAAATTGGGCCGGTGGCTGTTACCCAGGTCGCATCCGCGACTTGGGAAGCCTCTGCGAGAATTTGTGCCCCGTACTTGCTGCCACCGACGACCAGTGCCCGCTTGCCCGATAAGGTCTGCGGCTTAACATAATGGACTGAATGCAGCTGCTGACCACGAAAAAGCTTAGCACCGGGGTAAGTAAGGATATTCGGATTGCTTCAGGTGCACGTGGCACTGACCAGTGCTTTGGCATCCCAATACCCGTACGCGGAATGAACACGCAATACACCGACGAGGCACTTGACGGAGGTGACAAGCACTGGCCGCTTAATAGAGAACTGATAGCGCGCTTCGTGGTGGATCATCAGGCACCTCCTGGCGCAGCTGTAGGGTTGCCTGCGATTGTCACTATCGAAGCGTGTGCTGGCTTGCTCTTGATAAATATCGAGGCATCCTGGCACCTTCGCCACCCTTTGCCTGAACCAGTAAGCGGCCATCAAGGCGGCCATCGCTGCGGAGGACACCATCAACGCTCTGACGCGACTGTTGTTGATCTGCCACCATCGGTTGTACCAGGCAACGCCCGGCCTCGGTACGGTCCGCAAACAAGGTCTGCAACGCAAGGTCACGCGACATCCGTTACGCCCGTGCTGCGATCCGCGCCCTCCATTCATCGAGCTTCCAGAGAACAGCAACCTCTTGGTGTCAAGGCGTGGTTGCACTGCCTTCTTCGGGTATCAGATCGAACTGCGCGAGGCAGCGATGCTCATCAGCGAGGGTCAGCGCCCTCAGGCCGCTCACTTCCTGCATCGGGGTCTCGAACAGAGCCAGGCGGATCACCCCATTACGCTCCAGAAAGGTTTGCGCCAGGCAGGTGCACACGGGCTTGCCGACCAACGCCGAAAGCTGCTCTTTTTCGGGCACCTGTACCTGTGCCTGCAGGTTGGCCGCACAGTTTTCCACGATCTGCGCCACGGAGCGCCCGGCCAGCCATACGGTGGCACCGCCCAGCACCGCCAGGAGCAACAGCATACCCATCAGCACGTTCGATTCCCGGGTGATCGAGCGCAAAAATGCCAGCCTGGCCTGCCAGCCCGACTCCTGGCCGTTGAAAATTGCTTTGCCGACCGTGCGTTTCACGCCGCGCTGCACTGCCCAGCCCAGCGCCACACTCAATGCCAGCAGGCTCAGGAGCACGACCGGATCACGCATGGGCATGCGCCAACTCGGGCTCACGGCGCGATAGACAGATGCCGCAAGGAGTATCGCGGCGATGGCCACGATCCAACCTAGGCTGCCCCTGGGGCGGTGTATCCAGGCCCGTAGTTTCGCTCGTGCTTGCGTGTTCATGACTACCTCCATCGCTGGGTTCAGCGCACAGTGTCTATGGCAACGGTTTCCTGATATTCCGGCACGCACACCTGCCAGCCCAGCTCCAGGCTGATGCGCCGTCGCAAGGTGTCGGCGGCATGTGGCTCGCCATGGATGACGTAGGTCTGCCGCGGTGGCCGGGTGAAGCCGCGCAACCACTCCATGATTTCGTCGGCGTCGGCATGGGCGGAAAGATTTTCCATTGCGTGCACCTGCGCCCGGATGGGTACGTCCTCGCCCTGCAGGCGCACGCTGCGGGCACCAGCGACAATATCGGCGCCCCTCGTGCCTCCCGCCTGGAAGCCGGAAAACACGATACTGTTACGCGGGTTCGGGGCCAGCGCCTTCAGGTGGTGCAACACACGCCCACCGCTGGCCATGCCACTTGCGGCAATGATCACCGCCGGCTCGCGCAGCTGGTCCAGATAGCGGGACTCATCGACCGTGCGGATGATCTGTGTGCCCTTGCACATCGCAGCGCATTCCGCCGCCGGTAGCCGATGCTCGTTGCGAAACTGCTGATACAGGGCGGTGGCATCGGTGGCCATCGGGCTGTTGAGGTACACCGGGATATCCGGGATCAGCCGGTCACGCTTGAGCTTGTAGAGGTAATACATCAGCAGTTGGGCGCGCCCGACTGCGAATGAGGGAACCAGGACGATGCCATGGCGCAGGAGTGTCTGGTTGATGACCTGGGCCAGATATTGCTCTGTCGATTCTGCCGGGTGCTGGCGATCACCGTAGGTGGACTCCACCAGCAATACATCCGCCGTGCGGATCAGCTCCGGCGCCCGCATGATCGGGTCTTGCGGCCTGCCCAGGTCACCCGAGAAAATCAAGGTCTGTCCCTCGGCGCTGATCTGCACCGTCGCCGCCCCCAGGATATGGCCGGCCGTGCGCAACAGCAGGTCCATGCCCTCGGCGATCGACGTTGCCTGATGCAGCTCCACCGGGCGCATCAGTGCCAGCGCCCGCTTCGCATCCTGTTCGGTGTAGAGCGGCCGCGCCGGCGTGTGTTTGGAATATCCGTGGCGATTGGCATGTTCGGCCTGTTCCTCCTGCAGCCGCGCGCTGTCGAGCAAAAGCACTTCAGCCAGGGCGCAGGTTGCCGGGCTGGCATAGATCGGACCGCTATAGCCTTCCCTAGCCAGCACCGGCAGGTAGCCGCTATGGTCGAGATGGGCGTGCGTCAGCACGACCGCATCGAGCCCCCGAAGTGTCGGTGGCAAGGGCTCCCAATTGCGTAGGCGCAATTGCTTGTAGCCCTGGAACAACCCGCAGTCGACCAGTATCCGCGTGCTGTTGTGGGTCAACAGGAATTTGCTGCCGGTCACCGTACCGGTGCCACCTAGAAAGGTCAGTTGCATGGCCAAGGCTCCTGGGCTTCGAACACAGAGGGATGAACCGCGAGCACGCTGCACGGAGGGTGGCCGACGATGCGTTCAGTGGTGTCGCCCAAAAGCTTGTCCAGCCCTTTCGGCTGCACCACGCCCATTACCACCGCGTCGACCTCCAGGGTCGCGACCTGTTCGCGGATCACCTGCACCGGCCCGCCCTCCATGAAATGCCGGCGGTCCGGCGCCACCCCTTCGGCTTCGGCCAGGGTGTTGAAGGGCTCCTGGAGTGCTTCGCGCATCTCCTCGACCCACGCCTGGGTGACGCTGATATCAGCCGCGAACACTCCAACCATGTTGTAGGCAGACAGCAGGTGCAACTGGGCATCGCACTGCAGTGCCAAGGCCTGGGCGACACGAATGAGCCCTCGGTTGAACTGTTCCTGAACGGCTGGCGTCTCGCTGAAGCTGGTGTCCACGGCTACGAGAACGCGCCGGGGTAATGAAACGGCTGCCATCGGCACGAACAGAGTAAGCCCCTTGAAGCCGCGCATCAGTGCACAGTCCAACGGTGTGCCGAATAGCCGCGCCATGGCCGAAGCGGCTTCACTGTCCTTGATGACCATGTCCGGCTGCAGTTCGCTGATGTACTCAATGGCCTCGCTGCGGATATCGTCGGCGGCGAGGCTGTCGACCGTCAGCGCCACGCCGCTGCCGCGGTGCCGCTCGACCAGCGTTCGCAATTGCTCGCGATAGTGATCGTACTGGCGCTTGATATCGGCCTCATTGAGCCGCTCTTCGCGCAGCAAGTGTGCCTCGCTCGGCTCGAACAGCCCCAGCACGTGCACGCTGGCTCCGCTGGCATGCGCCAGCGCCAGTCCCCTACGCAGCGCGGCCGAATGCGGATCTACATCGGTAAGTAGCACCAGCAAGTGTCGATATTGACTCATGGTGGACCTCCGGGCTTGCGCCGCTGGGGTGTGATGACCGGGATTTTCCAAGGGCGGTCGCGCTGGCGCTTGATGCATATCAGAAACGATTGATCCAGCCCGAACTTGACGATTGTCAGAACCGCAGCGACCGGCCACGTTACAACGGTTTCAGGCATCTATCCGGATAGCGGGAGGCAACATGAACACACTGCAGACTGAGCATTCGGACGCCGGCGAGCACTGGGTTGAAAAGCTAAATGACGGTACGCCCGTGCTAATACGCCCATTACGCGAGGAAGATCACGACCGCGACCGACGTTTTCTCAGCTCGATCGCTTACGAGGCCCGGCGCTTTCGCTTCATCGCCGGGATCAGCAGCGGCCTGCCCAGCCTGGACCCGCAACGGATGCCCATCGACTATCATCAGCGCATGGGCTACATCGCGCTGGCCCACGTCGACGGCTGTTTGCAGCAGATTGGTGTCAGCCGTTACGCTGGCATACCAGGCAGCCTGCGATGCGAATGTGCAGTCGCGGTGTGTGAAGACTGGCAGCGCAAAGGTCTGGGCACGCGCCTGCTGCTGCACCTGATCGAAGCGGCACGGCGCAATGGATATGAATGGATGATTTCCAGGGACAAGGCGAACAATTACGCTATGCACCGACTGACCAAGGCACAGGGATTCACCTCACTCTACCTGGGCGGCGATGTCAGCGAGATCCTTCACGAACTTGACCTGCGTGCCTGAAAAACAAGGCCCTTGCGGGCCTTGTGTCTTACCCTTGAGAATGTTCGGGGGAAATCACCAGCACGCTGCTGGACAACCGATGCAGTACCCGCTCGGCGGTAGTGCCAATGAACCAGCCGATACCGTGGTGGTGATAACTGCCCATCACCAGCACATCGATATCATTGTTGTCCATGAACACTGCCAGAACCTTGGCCGGGTCGCCTATGCGCATATGGCGGTGCTCGACGGCGATGCCATTGCGCTCGGCAAGGACCTGGAAAGCATCGCTCTGGACCTCGTGAAGCGTCTGGGCGAGGTTGGAATCGAACAGGAACGAATGCTCCCGGCTGCCGTCGGCGTCCAAGTACATCGAACCCAGATCGTAGGCATACAGCAGTTCGATCTGCGCCTTGCACTGCAGGGCCAGTTTCAACGCTTCGCTGATTATCTGGTCGTTGAAGCCTTCGAATTGATCCTCGGGCCTGGACAGGTCCACGGCCGCGAGGACCCGGCGCGGCAGCGCATGGCTGGCCTTGTGCACCAGATGCAACGGAATGCGGGTTTCGCGCAGCAGCTGGATATCCAGGGAGGTGAACATGGCCCGCATCCACCATGGCTCATGCTCGAACTCCTTGATCAGCATGGCGAAAGACTGCTCGCGCAGATGCACCAGAATCTCGTTCAAGGGATGCTGCACCCACACCACTTCGGTGGTAACCGTGACACCGTTGCGCCGCATCGGCTGCGCCTGGCTTTCCAGCCACTCTCGGTGTTGTTGCACATAGCCTTCGCGCATCACTGCCAGAGCCTGGTCATTGACCAGGCCCGCCGTGGCAAGCCCTTCCACATAATCGAAAGCCACGATGTGCAGCGCCATGCCCTTGGCCTTGGCCAAGGCGGCAGCTCGGTCGTAGACGGGGGTTCGGCGCATCAGAGGCGATGCAATCAACAGCAGTCTTTGCGGGGTCTCCATGGCACACCTCGGCGGTTGTGGTACGTACCCGAAGCATCGGTTACCCGTGCTTTGCTGACTTGACGTTTGTCAACTGACGCCCCAACGGACCAACGGCATTTCCAACAGAACGCAATCTTGACGAGGATCAACGTATCGCCGATTAGTGGGCGCACGCTACTCCCATATCAACAACAATCTCCAGCCCCGGAGGCGTGCCATGGCCCTCATGAAAGCAGCGGTGTTCGTCGAAAAGAACCGTATCGTGCTGGACGAAAAACCCATACCTGACATCGGCCCGCTGGACGCCCTGCTACGCATCACCACTACCACGATCTGCGGCACCGACGTGCATATCCTGCGCGGCGAATACCCGGTGGCCAAGGGGCTCATCGTCGGCCACGAACCGGTTGGTGTGATCGAGAAACTCGGCGCGCAGGTTCAAGGTTTCCATGAGGGCCAACGCGTCATTGCCGGCGCCATCACTCCCAGCGGCCATAGCAACGCCTGCTTGTGCGGGTGCAGCTCACAGGACGGAGTGGACACCGCGCATGGCTTCAAGGCCATCGGCGGCTGGAAGTTCGGCAACATCATCGACGGCTGCCAGGCCGAATACGTGCGAGTGCCGGACGCCATGGCCAACCTCTCCCCCATTCCCGATCAGCTAAGCGACGAGCAGGTACTGATGTGCCCAGACATCATGTCCACCGGTTTTTCCGGGGCCGAACGCGGTGGCGTGACTCTGGGTGACACCGTGGCCGTGCTCGCCCTGGGGCCAATCGGCCTGTGCGCGGTCGCCGGGGCACGGCTGCTCGGCGCGACCACCATCATTGGCGTCGATACCGTGGCCGAGCGGATCAGTGTCGCTCGCCGCATGGGCGCCGACCACATCGTCGATTTCAGGCAGGGTTACGTGGTCGAGCAGATCATGGCGCTCACAGACGGGCGCGGCGTGGATGTGGCGATCGAAGCACTGGGCACGCAAGCCACCTTTGAGGCGGCGCTGCGGGTGCTGCGGCCAGGCGGCACCTTGTCCAGCCTAGGCGTGTACAGCGCCGACCTGCGCATACCACAGGGCCCGTTCGCCGCTGGCTTGGGTGACTACCGCATCATCACCACCCTGTGCCCCGGCGGCAAGGAGCGCATGCGACGGTTGATGGAGGTGGTCGCCAGTGGCCGGGTCGACGTTTCGCCACTGGTAACGCACCGCATGCGCCTCGATGACATCGAAGCCGCCTACGAGCTGTTTGCCCACCAACGCGATGGCGTCATGAAAGTGGCGATAACGCCCTAAACCTCGCGGCTGGTCGGCAGGGACGCCTTCACTTCGCATTGTTCCTGCCCATGCATGCTCCGGAGGCAAAAATGAACATCTACGTCGAGTGCAAAACTGAACAGAACCGCTGGTGGGTCCGTATGGACGACTGGCGGGTAAGTTTCAACACGGCTGCTGAAGCCCAACAGTTTGTCGAGCGGCTCAACGCCCGCCTCAACGCCCCCCATTCACTGGACATGCTGGCGGACTGGTCGTCCCGCCCAAGCGTGACGCCCCGCGCGGATCTGCGATATGCGAAGGAGGCCTGAACATGTCAGGCCAACTGAAAGTCACGCTGCTCGAGCAGGCTGCTTCGCCTCCGGTTCACCTGGAACCACTGGAGACGCTGTGTCGCGATTGTCGGGTCAGCGGTTTGTGTCTGCCCACCGGTCTGCCCCTGCATGACAACAGCTGCCTGGGCGTGCTGATAGGGCCGCGCATGCGCATCCGCAAAGGCACGGCTTTGTTCAATGCCAATGCCCCCTTGACCACGCTCTATGCCGTGCGCTGCGGTAGCTTCAAGACCAGCCTGAACAGCGCCGAAGGCCAGGGTGTAGTGATCAACTTCTGGATGCCTGGTGACGTGCTTGGCCTGGATGCCATCGCTACCGACCACCATGTCTGCGACGCGATTGCGCTGGAAGACAGCGAAGTCTGCCCGGTCCCGTATCGTCGCCTGCAAGCGCTTACACGGGACTTTCCGGTATTGCAGCAAAGCCTGAACCGCTTGATGAGCCGGGAGATTGTGCGTGAGCACGAGCGCGTACTGATGCTGTGCAACCTCACCGCCGAGCAGCGCCTGGCCAGCTTTCTGATCGAGCTGTCAAGGCGCTTCGTGAACCGTGGCTACTCCGCCCATGGTTTCATGTTACGCATGTCGCGCGAGGACATGGCATCGTACCTGGGCCTGCGCCTGGAGACGGTATGCCGATCGGTCGCCCGCTTGCGTGCGCAAGGCATCGTCAGTCTGCGTGGCAGGCTGGTGGAGATACTCGACATGCCAGCACTGATAGTGCTTGAACAAGGCGACCCTTACAGTGAACGCAAGCACACCCTGAAAGCGCCATGCTCGACACGCTGAATGTTGGTCACGGCGCCGTGGCGCTGGGCATCGGCATGCTGGTGGGCCTTGAGCGCGAACGCAAGAAGCGTCGCGACGAAGAGCCTGCCGCCGCCGGATTGAGGACCTTCGCCATTACCGCCCTGCTGGGCTACGTCAGCATGCTGCTGGCAGGAGCGGTGCTGGTCGGAACAACAAGTCTGGGCCTGGTACTGATGCTCTGCCTGCAGAACCGCCTCTCGCCCAAGAAAGCGCCGGATGTCACTGGCGAGATTGCTCTCTTGCTGGTGCTTGTCCTGGGCGCGCTGAGCGTTGCCGAGCCTGAACTCGCCGCCGCGGCAGGTGTGGTCTCGACCGTACTGCTGGCGCTGCGTCGTGAGCTACATCATTTCGTGCTGCAGCAATTGAGCGAGCAGGAGCTACGCGATGGCCTGACGTTGCTGACGGTAGCCTTGGTCGTATTGCCACTTACACCCGACCGCTTCCTGGGCCCATATAATGTGCTCAACCCACGTACCCTATGCACCTTGGTCGTCCTGCTGATGGCGGTGGCGGCGTTGGGCCATATTGCCATGCGCCTCATGGGCCCGCGCTATGGCCTGCCTTTAAGCGCTATCGCTTCAGGCTTTGCTTCGGGTTCCGCAACCATTGCTCTGCTGGCCCATGAAGCCAGGCGACAAAGTGCTGCGGTGCGTCCCATCGCTGCGGCGGCGGTACTGTCCAACCTGGCTACCATCACCCAATTCGCCCTAGTGCTGAGTATCATCGACCGCCACCTACTCGCCCCTTTCCTGCCTGCGGTCGGCCTCGGTGTACTGGTTACCGCGATCTATGGCGTATTGTTACTCGCGCCATGGCGCGGGGTATCAAGCAGCTCGGCGGTGCATCCAGGCGATGGTGCCTTCAATCTGTGGACAGCCCTGATCATCACGCTCGCCCTGACCAGCATCGCTTTGCTCTCGGCGTTTCTGCTTGAACACTTGGGACACAACGGGGCCAGCATCGCAGCGTTCGTCAGCGGCCTAGGCGATGCCCACGCAGCAACGGCGTCGGCAGCCTCGCTGGTTGTGTCAGGTCGGCTGCAAATGACCGAGCTGGTGGTGCCAGGCATGATGGCTTTGACGGGGAACACACTGACCAAATGTGTCTTGGCGTTCAGCAATGGTGGCTACGATTTTGCGCGGTACCTGGTCCCGGCGCAGCTCATTATTCTCGGGACGATGTGGCTGGGAATGCTGGCGTAACGACTCCTCACGGGCCAACATTACAAACTCAAAACCCGTTGCTGGCCACCGGTGCCAGCGCAACCGAAAACGTGATCAACGTGCAGCGCGACAGCCAGCGCGGCGTCACCTGCTACCTGCTCAACGACGTCGGCATCAGCTGCATCCCCGACAGCCAGCTGCAGGCCGGGAACGAGCGCCAGCTCTCCCCGCACGAAAACAGAATGGACCAACACCTGCATGTGCCCCGGCGCCATGGAATGAAGAGTGATGTACGCTGCGAGCAAGCCTAGGAAGATGGACATCATCAAATAAAATGTCAAAAGGTGATGAGGAATATCACCTAAACTATCATTTGAATGGCCAGCGTCGACCTCACGCAACGCGGCTCATGCCTGATCTTGCAACCCTTGATCCTCTGAGTACACCAGACTGCTGGCTTGGATGTCAGGCATAATCAACGTCTCTGCAAAGTCAATCCAGTCTTTGAATGCCTTCTGCTGCAGCAGCACGGCCTCTTCCCAAGAGGGTCCACCGATCCGGCCATAAGCAACTTCGTTCATGACTATGGAGGTCGATGCATCCAGCTCTCTAAGCAGCTGGTAGGCTCGGTACCTTTGATCGCTATAAGGCATTTTCAGTCCCTCAACGCGTAACGCAAAAAGTGGGGCCCAAATCAGAGACTAGTGGCACTACCTAATAGTGACAACGAGGTATCGCGCTATGCTCCCTCCACTTTGAACAACTCAAGCCCGCCTAGCTCGGGCATGGAGAGCTATTGCCGTGACGATAGAAAAGCTGGTCGCGCGCCCACATAAGGTACGCACCGCCATCGAGGCTTGGAAAGCCGCTGCGACAACCTGCACCAATGATGGAGGCAGCACCAACCTCAATCGTGTGGTTATTCCTGGTCTGTGGGCCCGCCATCTGCCCAACCTGCCGGGCTATGTGCGGAAGAAGAGCCTCTATCGCCGACAGGGTAGCCATCTGGATACTCCTTAGCCGGGCATCGGTAACCCGCACAGCCCCTGTGTGCAAGCGATACATTGATCACTCAAGGCGCAAGGCGTCGACTGCCACATTGAAGCGAGAAGAGGCCTGCCGGGTTTACCCCAGCAAGCAGCAGGCGCACCTGGCAATCGCAAACTACATCCACGGGTTTTACAACAGCAGTCGACTGCACTCAGCGCTGGGCTATCGTTCACCGAACGAATATGCAAAAGGCTTGAGAAAGGTGGCTCATTAGCCAGCCTCTTGGCGTCCGTTGTCACGGGACAGGCCCATCTTGATGACAATCAATTGGTCCATATTGCCGGAGGCATCTTCGATGGCCCGCTGACGGCTTTCGCAAGTGAGGAAAAACAAAATGGTTGATACCACCTCCGCCGTGAGTAAGCAGCCGCCATCGCAAGCGACTCAGCAACCGATCAGTCAGTCATGCGGAGGTGGGGTATATTTCCTTATCCATAGGTATATTCACGAACCGAAAAACACGTACGATGGCACCACAAACCCCCGCTATTGAATCTTTATAGAGCCGCAGAGCGTGCCGGTGACAAATCCCAATCCGACTTTCCATAGCTACGACGTACTCCTTGAGAGGGTCGCCCACTCATCAAGAGAAATCATTTTCTTTTTCGGATCTGCACTATCCCTACCCGAAAGTGAGGGTGCTCCAGGCGTGCCCAGTGTTGCTGGCATCCTGAGTCTCGTAGAGGAAACGCTTACGGACACACCAAGTGCATTTTCGCCCGTTCGCGATCAACCGGACGTGGGAGCCGCGTACCAAAAGGCATTTCAGCAATTGCAGGCCTACCAAGGACAGGATGCAGCTAACGAGGTAATACGTCGTGCAGTTTTTAAGGCACGCAAGGTGACCCCGAGTCAGGCTAATACACAGGGCACTCTGAACTTTAACGTGTGCAGAGCTCTCGACGAAGATTTTTCCGGTTGGCATCTTCGTCCGTCGCTAATTGCCTTGGGCAAGCTTCTGGCAAAACACTCGGGGAAGTTGGGAAAGACTGTCCTAACGACTAATTTTGATCCATTGATCCAGACCGCCATTCGCACCGCTCACGGTACGTATATCCGCACCATGATGCATGACGATGGGGCACTGAACCAATCCGAAGGCCCAGGTATACAGATAGTGCACCTGCATGGCTATTGGTATGGTACAGATACACTGCACGTTCCGACGCAAATCGGAAGCCGCCGCGACAAACTAAAGCGCTCACTTGAGCGACTGCTGCAGAACCGTACATTGGTTGTTATGGGATGTGGGGGCTGGGACGATATTTTCATGTCTAGCCTTTCAGATCTCGTCAGTGACACCGAGTTGAATCCAGATGTTCTTTGGACTTTTTATGAGTCAGATGAGGGTGCTATTCGCGGCAAGTACGCTCACGTATTTACTAAGCTCGCGCCAGCGATTAATCGCGGCAGGGCTCAGTTTTACGCCGGCGTAGATCTCCACGTTTTTCTACCTCAACTGCTGGAGCGTTTGAAAGACGGGACCGCCTCCGACGAGCAAACCCACATAAACGACATATTGGAGAGATTGGGCGAACTATCGCCAGAACTTCGTCACAGCATTCTCGGGAAAATTGACCCTTCCCTTATTCTAAGAGTCGACGATCTCAAATTGAAGCATGACACTCTTGAAAAAGAGTTAGTGGAGACACGTGACAAATCTGCAGAGCGCGCAACAGCGCTTGAAGAACAGGCTGCCCGTCTCGCTGCAGAATTACAGCAAGCGCAGGCAGCTTTGACATCTTCACGTCTCGCCCTCACAAGCGCAGCGATGAAGGACATATCTTGGTTGACCATGGTCCGGACGCAAATGATGCCCAAGCAGCCGGGGCGGGTACCATTTCACAACTCAAAGGAGGTTGCACTGCGTGGATACCACGCCTCTGCAGGCGCGCAGAGAGTTGTGCCGGCTTTGACCGAAGTTACTTGGTCCCCCGTTGCTTATCAAGAAAACAACCTCCATCGAGGTTATTACGCCGCACTGATATTTAAAGGGGATAATTTTGTGCCAGGCGTAGTGTGGACATACCGCCGAAACGACGAAGGTTTACATTCTGGTAACAGCGATTATTTCTGGAGTCTTCCCAGCATCTATTTCGGAGACTACTTAGAGGTCTCAACTGGTGATGGGGCTCCGGAAGCACCTTTGAGTTGGCGGGGTTATGAGTTTCAGGTTAAAAACCCTGAAGGTCAGGTTTCAGAATGGGTGAAATTTTCTTATCCATTTAACGATACGATGCTAGAAAGCCTTCGTATAGAATTTTTTCGGGTCGGAGTCGAACTGCTGGAGTCAGGAAAGGCTTCAGAGGCAGTAGAGCCATTGAGAAAATCGTATGTTTACACGGATCGTATGCTGGGAATCCACGACCCGGATACCCATGAAAAAAAGGCGATATGGAATCGAGCAATCGACGAAGCAGCGCTGTCGAAGCTCCGCTTTCGCGTCGGCGACCGTTTGACTGTAGTGTCAGGTGAGCGAGATGGAGTATCGGGGACTGTTGAGCAACTGCTATTACGACACCTCCATGCCTATCTAATTCGCCCCGACAACGGTGACGAGCCGTTTCAAGCATCCGACGTACAGGTCAAACTTCGCGAAGCATGATTTATACGCAGGTGGAATATTGCCTAGCTCACATATACCTACGCACTCCCTAAGAATGGCAGCTTTTGGCCGAAAGCTGCCCCTGGCGAGCGGCCGCTCTGTGTCGAAATCGGTAACTTGCGACTGGCAGCTTTCGACCCATAGCGGCCCTTCGCAAAGGACCGCAATCGGCAAAAGCTTCTAGTCACGAACGCTGCCTTCGACCCAGCGCAATCCTTCATCACGTTCGACAACAGCTGACACTGATCGGTGAATTCCGTAGCGCCTGCGTCAGCGCACCGCTGTACCCAGACCGGCTGGATACCGCAAAAACCTGTTAGCTGCTAACGGAACTCGAGGGCAGTTTACGGCTATCCGTTAAAAGCGAAGAGCCAGAAGTACCAGACCTATCAGCGTTTGATATAGACCATATTTTGCCGCGCAGTTGGCACATCCCACTGGCCGCAGAAAGATGATAGCGTGGCAGCCGACAGCGACGAGTCGGATATCGAAGTGATTGTGCGCTCTTGCGGCACATTGACGCCCTGGCAGCTCCTGATTCGTGAACGGCATGAGAGCATCCCAATGCTAGGCAACTTGACTCTGCTGAACCTCAGCGTCAATAGGGCGGCGCAACACTGCGATTTCGCGGCGACACGCGACAAGCTGATGCCAATGCTAGCCTTGGCCTCTATGTCCCACTGATTGCCACCTCTGCGCGGGACGAAGCCGCGATTCCAGCCAAAGCCCATGCCCTCGCCAACATAGCAATGACGATCTGTCCCAAAAACGAATGATGCCCTCCCACTAAGCACAGCAGGTAGGTCTATTCACGCTCCAGACTACGAGCATCTGCGGTGACCGCCTCCACAACCCCCGCCAGCTCCCGCACCAGGTCAGGCTCGAAACGCTCCAGGTAAGCTGCGATAGTCTGATTGCGCAGCATGCGAGACACATACCCCTTGGCAACCACGAGTACCAGCATGGTTTCGCCGAGGGTGTCCTCGACCAACCGGTAATCGTGGTAGAGTTTTTCCATCTCCCGCTCCATGCGTGCAATGTCTTCAGCAGTCACGCCCTCACTGACTTTCTTTGCCTCAACCAGCTGTTCAGGACGCGTTGCGGCCAATACCATTTCGGCGTAGCGACCAGTAAAGCAGTTGGCCGAAATCATCATCTCGACTAGTTCTATCTGGCGCATCGGCTTCATCTTACGCAGCACGCGAAAGACCGCCTGACTGGCCATTCGCGTTTTCAGCATCTCAGCGACTTCCGGCGCAATCCCCCGCAGCAAATGCTGGCGCTCGCGGATGCGTCCAACGTTGACGCTTAAGACTTCGGCAATCCGCTCGGCGGTCGTTCCTTTGCGAATCGCCTCCAAAATCATCTTGTGCTCTTGAATCGGGGTAAGTCGGTTGACCTGCCGGTTGTAGGTAAAACCTTCGTCATCTGTCGCCAACAGGCACAACGCGTCTTCCGCCCCCAACTGTGCGAGCGCAGCTAGCCGCAAATGACCATCCAACAGTAGATAACGGGGCTCCCCTCCCGTCCCGTGAACCGGCTCGGGATGCACCGCGAGCGGCTCGACCACGCCCAACTCACGGATGGAGGCCAAAATCGCTGCGTATCTGACGGACGTCAGCATATCGTGGGTGACTTGGCGAGAGGGCAAGATCAGCGGTAAGCGGACGGTAATCAAATCGGGCTCAAAGGCACGCTTGACGACAGTCATGCGTCCCCCTTAATACGCTCGGCCAATACCTGCGGCATATCATCAATACCTTCACTGCGTAACATTGACCGGAAAAATTCATCGGCCAACAACCGACGCAATGCAGTCACGACGAAGAGCAATCGTTGCTCACCGATGTCCGCCTTCTTCACCATCAGGCGCTGACGGCGCACCTCAGTCTGATAGGCAGTCAGCAACTGGCGAGGAGTGGTCATGCGCTCGCCTCCATGCTGCCTACCATAGCCCTTGCCAAGAACGCGTCTTCGGTCGATCAGACGGCGCACCTTGATGAGTTCATCTCCTTTCAACAATCCACTTTCATAGGCTTCGACCATGGCGGCCTGGACCTGGGCATCGTCAGACCGTGCCACATGGATCGCGACTTTAATCGGTAGCCAGCCCTTTTCGACGGCAGCGATCAGGCGCTCCTCTCCCTGCCGCAACAAGATCAGAATGCCGCCAACATAGGCACGGTCCAAGCAGGTTTTCTGGGCAATCTGCCTGATGGAGTAACCACGCTCGTGCAGTACGTTGATCGCCATCAGCAAGTCGCGGTTCGAGTGCTTACGTCGCGCCAGATTCTCTACCAGGCTGATGAGATAGCGGTCCGCCTCAACCGCCGTCACCACGACCGCCGGAATGGCCGACTCCCCCAGGACCTTGAAGGCTTCGAAGCGCCCCTGCCCACAGATCAGGTCGAAACTCGAACCGTTACGGGTCACCGTGATCGGTCGTTTCAACCCCAGACTCGCAATGTTTTCCACCAGGCGTGCAAACACTTGTTGATTGCGACTACGCGGATTGAGCACGCGAATATCCGCGAGTGGGATCTGCGCAATAGGCGCCGCCTGCGCCACATGAAGTGCAAGATGCTCTCCCGATGTGGCCATTACGCAGCGCTCCCCAGGGGTATACGTCGACTCAGGGCCGCTAGGATATCCAAGCTGCTGAACCGGTAGAGTTCCAATTCACGCGGATTAGTATCTCCCAGACGCAGGTGAGGTGCCGCCAAATCGATCATGGGAAAGAGGTAGTAATCAAGCACCTCCTGCTCACCGGGGAGCATGCGAACAGCGACAGTAAGGTCAGGTAACAAACCGAAATCGAAGCGTAGCTGCCAACGCCTGCGCACTGACTCTGAACATTGACAGCGGCATAGCACCACCGAGATCGAGAACTCATCATTAACCCAAACCAGTTGAGTCTGGGGATCGACCGCAATGCGCCCTCCGACAAGACGAATGCGCTCCTGCGTGTCGGCCAAGATGTGCGGATACAGCTCTCGCAGCCGGCGATTAGCCTCCAGAAAGCTGTAGTCCCGTGCGGGGGAATAGCCAATCAGGCTGTAGCTGCGTAGCAAACTACCAAAGCGCTGGCGATAACAACTGCTGGAGGGGCAATCCTCTTGCTCATCAATGATCAACCCAGATAGACAACCTCGCTCCGCAAATAGTTGCTTCAGCGTGGCCAGCATTTGCTCATCAGTCCAGTGCCGTGACCGCGCTCGAATAATGGCTTGCGCCGCGAGAAACAACGCGTGGTCAACCACTGAGGAGAAGGCACTGTCGGCCCGCACCAACTGATCAACCGGATTGGGTGTACGGGGCTGTTTCAGCTTGCCAGAAGTGCGATTCCAGACGTTGTTACCGATGTATTTTTCGTTGATCAGGACCTGATGCACTACGCCCCGTGTCCACGGTCGCTGGAAGTCTGTAAGAATTCCACGCCGATTCAGTTGCGTTGCAATTTCAGCTTCGGTTCGACCTTCCCTGACAAAGGTCTGGTAAATGTCTTGAACGACCTGTTGCTCGGACTCGGGACCTGGCGTGAGGATCACCCGATCCGTCTGAAGGCTTTTGTACTCTCCCCGATCCAAGATTACTTTACGCTGCCCAGTTTGATCGATAAGTTGACGACGCAATCCATATCCAGCCGGGCCACCTTGTCGGTAGCCTAGCTGGATCAAGCGCGACTGCCCCGCAAACACCTTGACGGACAGCTCACGGCTGTACTCACCAGCCATCATGCGTTTAACACTCTTGATGATGCTGGATACCGGTGAGCCATCGTTAACGAACTGTTCGGCGCAATATTCGACCCTGACACCAGCCTGCCGACATCGAACTTCGTAGCTGGCGCTAACATCAGGGTCCTGAAAGCGCCCCCAGCGACTTACGTCATAGACCAGAACTACAGAGAAATCGGACTGACCCGAGTCGACGTCTCGAAGTAGCTGCTGAAGAGCTTCCCGACCATCCAGGCTCAAGCCACTTTTCCCCGCATCGGTATATACCCGGACGATCTCCAGCTCATGTGCTGCCGCATAAACGTGAATGGCATCCAGCTGGTTTTCAGTGGAGTACTGCTGGTGCTCCGTCGACATGCGGACATAGGCAGCAGCTCTATTGCTGCTGCCCTCGGTCGTGGATAGATGTGCTCGTCTCATTTGTAGATCGATGCCCCCTTAGCGACTTGGGGTCTACACCCATGTCAAGCCGTAGACTGCACTACACCTACCGGCCTACATCAGATGCGCTACTCACGAATATAAAGAGGAGATACGGAAAGATGATCACTAAAATGGGTAATTCATTTCCAATCTGTGCACAAACATACGCCGGTGCCCTAGCTGCTGCCTTACGCACCGAATTAGGCACGTCACATCGCGCAATTAAGACGCTGCGCCATTGGACCGATGCCAGTGAACGCACGGCTAAGCATTGGCTGGCAGGCAGCCATGGCCCGAGCGGCCTTCATTTGATTGAATTAATGCGGCATTCCGACTATGCCCTTCAGGCGGTGCTTGAATTGGCGCAGCGGAACTCGTCTGTGGCAGTGGTCTGGCTTCCCGCTTTGCGCGAGCGCTTGCTTGACGTCGCGGAAATGATCGAGGCTTGCCTGGGTCCTGACAACGCTCACTGACAGCCCTTTGCGCGGTCTCCCGGCCTCTCTAACGCTGTAGCCTGAATCCTCCGTGTTCAGAAGATTCCAAGCCATTGAAACTATGTAGATTCAGCACTTGAAGAGTGCGGGATGTCCAAGGCTAAAAGGCTGGTGGCGGGACTACTGTTCAGCTGGATGTCCGTAGTTAGCCGATTGCTGCCGCTCTCCACAGGCAGCTTTGGGTCGAAAGCTGACCGTCGTGGATGAGCTCCATCGGCCCATAGTGGTCAGTGGCTGTAGACCTTTTGGGTCAAATCACTTTTACCGCGCGGCCAATGAACTTCACCGGCCCCGTCGGCAGCCCGGTAGGCGAACCGCCGGATTTCTCCAATGTCAGCTCGAACAACTGGTTGGCCTCTAGCGGTGGCAGGCTCTGTAGCGGAACACGATAGGGCTCTCCGGGCTTGACCAGGCCCAGTGAAACCGGTGCGCGCCACTGTTCGCCCTTGGTCCAGAACTGAAGGGCCATGCCCTCAGGGACAACATCCTGGCCAAGCGGGATAAGCTCGATCATGCGGCTGTCGCTGGTCTGCACCACCCAGCCGGCGGTCTGGCTGCTCGGCGCAACCAATACCACCACGAATTCAGTGGTGGGCGGGGGCGCAGTAAGCAATGTAAACGCCAGGACCGCGCTTGTTGCCAGCCCCGCAGCACTCAGCCCTTGCCACAGGCCGAGGCGTCGCCACCATTTGACTCGCTGTTGAGCGGCGGGTGCGGCCAGTTCATTCAGGCTGCGCTGGATACGGCCCCACAGGCGGGCGCTCGGTGGCTGCGGCGCAGCCAGCGCGGTCAGCTCCAGCAAACGTGCCTCCCAGGTATCCACGGCGGCGCGCAAAGCCGGATCGCTGCCCAGTCGCTCGGTCACTGTGGCGTGTTGCTGTGGCGACAGTGTTCCGAGTACAAACTCGCCGGCGAGGCTGTCCAATTCCTCGGCAGTATCCGGCTTCATTCCAGGCACTCCCGCAATGCCTTTAGGCTGCGCTTGATCCAGGCTTTGACGGTGCCCAATGGCGCCCCCAGCAGCCCGGCGATTTCGGCGTGGCTGCATCCGTCCACATAGGCGTGCAGGATGCAACGCTGCGGTGCAGGCTGCAGTTTTTCGAGGCAACGGTAGATCTTCGCCGACCCTAACCAGAGGTCAATATCATCGAATCCCCCGTGCAATGTGGGCGTCGTACCCATTTCGGCTTCGTCCAGCACGGTTTCACGGCGCGAATCGCGGATCGAATTCAGTGCCAGGTGGCGGGTGATGCTGTAGATCCAGCCGCGCGCCGAACCGCGTGCCGGGTCGAAGCTGGCGGCGCGGGTCCAGATGCGGATAAACGCATCGTGGACGATGTCTTCTGCGCTGGCGTCGTCACGCGCGATACGCCGGGCAACGCCCAGCAGGCGCGCACCTTCGTGGTCGTAAAGCGCCTGCAGGGCGTGCCGGTCTCCCTGAGAGCAGGCTTCCAGGCAGCGGTGGTAGTCGAACGGGGCGACAGGCGAATTCAACGTGTGCAGCTTCCTTGTGTCATGCAAGGTACCCCGGCGATCCAGCCGGGGGCTTGCCAACGAGCGTAGATGAACGATTGCAAGGTGTCTGCTCAAGTGCGCATTACTTGGCTGTCCAGAACACATAATCGGCCTGGTACTGGACGACCTGCCTGGTACCTTTGTTCTGTGCCGTGCAGTCGCTTGCCGGCGCCACGCCGCCGCGCGTGGCCAGGCGCTGGATGTAGCTGACTCCCTGCATGGCGCCTTGGCCTTCGGCCGGGTTGGCCTTGACCAGTTGATAGGGTATGGCTCCCTTGTCTGCAGGTGCCACCGCCAGCTGGGTGCCGGTGACTTTCGATCCGTCCTTGGCCTGCCAGGTGGCGGGTGGGCCGTAGTAGTCGCCCACCTGTTTGCCGGCACGGTCATTGAGCACGGCCTTGGGGCCGATGAAGGTCCATTCGGTTTGGCCGGGGGTGTTGGCCCTGTCGCGGCACTCGTAAGTAATCTCGCCGACACCGACGGTCTCGAGCATGACGCGATGGCCATCGGGGACCTTGACCGCATCTGGCAGTGCGGATTGGGCGTGAGCGGGTTGCAGCGCCAGGGCGAGGCTGCAGGCGAGCAGGCAGGCGGAGGGTTTGAGGCTCATGGGTAGAGCTCCTGACAGGTCATTTGGCTGGGCAGCCACAGGCCGCCCATAAGCAATACCCGCAAACGGGTGTACTGGATGCACTGAATGGGGAAAAAATTGGTTTCGCCCATCACGACCGGCAGCTAACGACCCAAAGCTGCCGCTTATAAATAGCAACATCCCTTTCTACAGCCAGCGCCTGACCTGTCTGCAGTATTGTGCGTACTCATCTCCGAACATGCTCGCTCCTGCTCCCCGATCTGGAAGAGGTTCGTGTAGATCGCGAGGCCCAGCACACTCTGCAGTGCCGGCGGCCACGCGAGAAAGATTTATCAGACTAGCAATGCCTACAGCAACACCACCAAAGTCAGACCGTTCCGCCGTTCGATAGTAAGTTCCAGGGTACTTAGCCCTTATCACCGTGGCAGCATGCGCCTGAGGGTGTTGTCCTTGATCAAGTAGTGGTGTGCCAGGCCTGCGCAAGCATGAAGCCCAATCAGCGCGTAACCTGCGTTACCTAGCAGCTCATGCCAGTCCTTCAGTGTTCTGGCCAAAGCAGGATCGACAGGAACGAGCGAAGGCAGAGTGATGCCCCAGTACGGCAACGGCTTACCCGCGGCGCTCAGCATCAGCCAGGCCAACAGCGGAGTAACGATCATCAAACCGTACAAGGCCAGGTGCGTGATACTGGCCATCGCCGCCTGCCAGGTAGGTGGCGTGGGTAGGATGGGAGGACGTGGGCTCAGCCGACCAATCAGGCGTACCCATACCAACGCGAATACGGCGACACCCATCAGCGCATGGAATCCCAGCAGTGGGCTCTTCAGTGTGCTGCCTCTTGGCAATGCCCCGCGCAGCTCGATGCCGGCATAAATGCCGATGAACAAGATGAGCATGCTCCAGTGCATGATGATGGACAGGCGACCGAAGCGGTCAATAGTTGAATCACGCGTCATATCCATGGCCTCGAAAATGAGAGAAAGATCCGTGGCCACGAGGTGCGATGCAGAAGCGATTCCCAGCAACCGGACAGTGTCAGGTTGCTGGCTCAAGCTTAAGGAAGTCTGAAGTGGCCAGCCTCAGATGCCAGCTGTATCGTTGGCAGCGACTCTGCTGGGGGATTTAACCCACTGGAAACAGCAAGATGGCGGCTAGCCCGCCGCTTGCTCGATTACGCAGACGCACCTGCCCGCCCATCCGGTCAACGATGGTCGCCACGATGGAAAGCCCAAGGCCTGCACCATTGGGGCTGTTACGGCTGTAGAAACGCTCGAATACGCGCGACAGACTCGCCTCATCGATACCCGGCCCCTCGTCCTCGACGACCAGTTCGAAGTGATTGTCCAGGTGCCTAAGTGACACCGTGATGCGGCCAGCGGGCGGTGAGTGCTCCACCGCGTTGGACACCAGGTTCTGCAGCGCGATGCCCAGGGCGCCAGCATCGATTGCCAGGTGGTGGTCGCCTTCGCCGATGTCCAGCGAGGGCTCCAGGCCGCGGTCCAGTATCCACGGGGTCAGGTCAGCCAAGGTCTCGGTGACCACTTCGGCCAGGTCGATCCGAGTGCTGGCTCGCTGCCCCAGCCTTGGCTCGACACGGGCCAGGGTGAGTAACTGGTTGACAACCCGGGTGAGTCGATCGACCCCACCCATCAGAAAGCCCAGCGCTTTGTGCCGCTCGGCCTCGTTGCTGGCCTCCAGCGCGTTCTGCGCGTGCAGGCGCAGAACGGCCAGGGGGGTGCGCATTTCGTGGGCGGCATCGGCAATGAACCGATGCTCACGCCGCAGCAGGTCCTCGATCTGCGCCAACAGGCGGTTGATGGCGGCCTGCATGGGCTCCAGCTCCGAGGGCAGCGGCACCAACTGCAGCGGCTCCAGCGAATCCGCGTGACGCCCACGGATGATGTTGGCCATGTTCTGCAACGGCCGCAGTCCCCAGCCGATAGCGGCCCAAACCAACAGTGCCAACACCAGGCTGCCGAGCAGGAACGGGAACAGGGTGTGGCGAACGATGCGGTCGATCAAGTCGTAGCGTACATCGTCACGCTCGCCCACCCAGATCACCCAGTGTCGTTCCGGCACCGACAGCACGAAACCGCGCCATTGCTCGCCACCACTGGAAAAGTCGTAGAAACCGGGGACCGTCGGTGGCGGGTCGATGCTCGGCGCACTGGGTGTGTGCACCAGCAGGCCGGCGCCGTCCTGCCAGACCTGGAATGCCAGCTTGCTCTCGTAGGGGTGGCCTACCCGATGGTGACCCGCCTGGGCCAATGCCTCGTTGAATGCCTGGTACATCGCTTCACGCGAGCCGCTTTGCACCGGCAGGCTCATGACGCCCTGCAGCAAGCGAGCGTTCTGGGCCAGGTGCGCGTCGTACACCTCGTTAATCTCATGGCGGCTGTCGTGATAGTTATAGAGCGCCAGCAGGCCGGTCCCCAGCAACAGCAACAACATCACCCGCCACAGGGTGCGTTGGCGCAGCGAGCTCATGCCTTGGCCTCGACCAGATAGCCAATGCCGCGCACCGTACGGATCAGCCCGTTGAACAGCTTCTTGCGAAGGTGGTAGATGTTCACCTCCAGCGTATTGCTCTCCGGCTCCTCATCCCAGCCATACAGCAACTGGGTCAGGCGTTCGCGGGTGAAGACCTTGCCTGGCTGGGCCAGCAACTCGTGCAGCAGCATGTATTCCTTCGGGGTCAGCACCACTTCAACGCCGTTGTAATGAACTTGCTGGGTAGCTGGGTCGAGGCTGACTCCGGCATGCTCGATCATGACCTTGGCGCGGCCGGCGCTGCGCCTGAGCAACGCGCGCAAGCGTGCCTTCAGCTCGTTGAGGTCGAACGGCTTGACCAGGTAATCGTCGGCGCCGGCATCCAAGCCGGTGATGCGATCGTCGAGTGCGTCCCGTGCGGTGAGTATCAGCACCGGCAGGCTGTCACCACCGGCGCGTACCCGCCGCAGCAGTTCAATGCCATCCATGCGGGGCAAGCCAAGATCCAGAATCACCAGATCGAAGGTCTCGTGCTGCAACGCATGCAAGCCGCTGACGCCATCACGCAGCCAGTCGAGGGTGTAGCCCTCCTGGCGCAAGCCGTCGCAGATCCCTTCTCCCAGTGCGATGTCATCCTCAACCAGCAACAGCCGCATGTTCAGTCCTGTTTGTCCTTGATGGCCTTGAGTAAAGCATCGATATCGGCACGCCGACCCTGGTCAGCCAATTCACGCCCCGGCCGAGGCGGAGCCTGCAAGGCTTTCTGCAGGGCTGCAGTTGCTTCAGGGTAGTGCTTTTGTCGGTACAGATGATCAGCCCAGAAGTAGTTGCTGTCGATGCCGTTGGGGTTGATCTGCAGCGCTTTGCGCAGCAAAGCGTCAGCTTTGTCGGCATCGCCGAAACCGATCGGCCAGCCAGGCACTTGGTCGTACAGCGTGCCAAGACTGGTGTAGGCCGATCCCTGCAGGGCGTTGGGGTCCAGTTTCATGGCCTGTTCCAGACTGGTCTTCGCCGCCTTGACCTTGCCCAGTGCGCCTAAACCGCCAACGGCGCCCGCCCAACTGCTGTTTATGATGCCGTCCCAGATCAGAGGCTCAGGTGTACCGGGATACTGATGAACGAAAGCCGCTGCGTCAGCAGAGAGCTTTTCAAAAGCATCGGCCCGTTTGTCCTTGGGCAATTGATACTGGATCTGCGCCCAGCGCTGCTGGAGCTCGCTCAAGTGTTGGGTACCGACCTGGTCCAGTGCCCATGTGAAGGGGGCGAATGCCAACAAGCTGACGACGAACAGACGCTTCATTTGATCGACTCCTTGGAATGGCTACCGATGTAGCGACGAATGACAGGCAGTTGCTTGCGCAGCGCTCGATCGACCACGCCTGGCAACATGCCGTTGATGCGCACGAAGAGTTTTTCCGGCCAGCCCAGATACAGCTCGCTGCGCTCGGACTGCACCGCTTCGAGCACCGCACGGGCGACATCCGCCGGTTCATCCATGCCGACTTTCAGCGCCTGATTGAGCGCCGTCGCAGCGCTGCTGTTCATGGCGGTGCGGGTCGCCCGGGGGGCGGCGTACAGAACATTGACCGTGGTGTCGGCCAACTCACGGCGCAACGCTTCGGAGAACCCGCGCAGGGCGAACTTGCTGGCGCAATAGGTGGCATAGCCGGGATAGCCGATCGAGCCATAGGTGGACCCGACATTGACCACCAGCGCTCTAGGTTGGGCTCGCAGCAATGGCAGGCAGGCGCGTGTCAGTTGCAGGGGGGCTGTCAGATTGATGTCCAGCAATTCGTCGAGCGCGTGCTCGTCCAACTGATCGAGCAAGGCGAAGCGGTTCACGCCAGCGGCGTTGATCAGCACGTTGACTGTGCCCATCTCGCGGACGCGGGCGATGACTTGGTCGCGCCCCGCTTGGCTGCGCAGGTCCGCTTCTTGCCAGCGCAGGCGATCAGGATACCGATTCATCAGGCCAGCCAGCTTGCCCATGTGCCGACTGACAGCCAGCACCTGGGCGCCAGCTGCGCACAATTGTTCGGCCAGCTCCAGGCCGATGCCCCCACTGGCGCCGGTGAGGATGACCACGGATTCAGGCAAGCGCATGGCGCACCTCTGACTGGCCCGCGCGCGGCAAGCCCTGGAACATCTCGGTGTACAAGCGATAGACGACCTTCGCCGCGTGGATGACAGCCTGTTGGTCGGCAGCATCATCGAGGCGGTCCATCAACTGCTTGTAGGTCACCATGTGATCCTGATCGAGCGCACCATGGGAACTGAGGTAGCTGAACGCCTGATCAGGCAGGGCCAGGGTGCTCTGGATGGTGCCAGCCGCCTGGGTGGCCAAGGCTATGCTGGTGCCTTCGAGCACATTGACCATGCCGAACAACCCGACGGGGTTGCCGCGAGCGATCAGGTCATAGAGGTAGGCGACCATCAGCTCGATCGACAATGCCGGGCGACCATCACGTACCGCCTCCCAGTCGCCGCCGCACGCCTTGATGTCGTTGAGGATCCACTGCTCATGCCCGTATTCCTCTTCGATGTACTCGCATACCGCGCCACGCAGCCACTCCAGCCGTGACGGCAAACGTGCGCCACAAGCCATCATCAGTGGGACGGTGTGGCGAACATGGTGGTAGGCCTGGCTCAGGAAAGCGACATAGCTGTCCAGGCTGACCTGGCCAGCCAAGGCTTCACGGATCACGGGTACGGCGAACAACGCCTGACGCTTTTGGGCTGTTTCTGTTTGCAGGATGTCGAAAAAGGACATGGGAAACCTCACAACGAGATGTCGAATAACAGGGTGTGGTAGCGCTGCAAGATCGCCTCGCGTCGCGGGCGGCCGTTGGCAGTCAGGGTTTCGTCACGGGGGCTGAGTGGGGCTGGCAAGCGGCGCCAGGCATGCACCTGGGCGTAATCGGGCAGCTGCGCGTTACAGTGCTGTACGGCCTGCTCGATAGCCTCGTCGCTGGCGGTGGGGTCCAGCGGCCAGAGCAGCGCCAGGTTGTGCGGCAAGGCTTCGCCATGCACGAATGCCTGTGCAATCACGCCGCCCTGAGTCAGCTCCGACTCCACCCACTCCGGGTTGACGTTACGACCGAAACTGGTGATGAACTGGTGCTTTCTGCGCCCGTCAAGGTACAAGTAGCCCTCTTCGTCGAGGTGACCGAGGTCGCCCGTCGCCCACCACTCGCCGGTGACCGGCGCCTCTTCCAGGTAACCCAGCAAGATCGAGCCAGCCACCAGCACCTCACCGTCGTCAGCAATGCGCACCTGCACATGGGGCAAGGGCTTGCCGACGCTGCCAGGGCGAACGGCCCCCGGTCGGTTCAGCGCGACCACCGAGGCACATTCGGACAAACCATAGCCTTCGAATACCGGCAAGCCGACCGCATCGGCCCGAGCCAGCAGGTTGGGTGATACCCGGGCGCCGCCCACTGCCACGAAGCGCAGTGGGCCAACGCGCATAAGGCCGCGCTCGATGGCCGTCACTAGCCCCATCAGCAACTGCGGCACGAGGATCAGGCTTTGCGCGCCACTGAGGGCAATGGCGCCCAAAAGTTGCTTGAAGTCCACTTGGCTCGCACCGCCCATGCCCAGCTGCCGCTGCGGGTACACCTGCACGCAGGCACCCGCCATCAGGGCGGCATATACACCGAGGTCCTCCAGCAATATGCCCAAAGGCAGCACTGCCAGATACTGCTGCGGTTCAGTGGGCCGGCTTGCCGCCTCCAGTTCACGTGCTACCCGCAGCATGGCTTCAGCGCTTAGGCAGACACCTTTAGGCCTCCCGGTACTGCCGGAGGTGTAGGTAATCTTGGCGGTGCTATCAGGCAATTGGACGTCGGTCGAGCGCTCGCGCACCCAGAATTCACCTTCCTGGACAAATCCTTCACTCAGCAGGCGCGGCACCCACTGAGTCGAGCACAGCACGGTTGACGCACCACTCTGAGCAATGCAGTGATCGAACTGCGTTGCACTGAAGAACGACGGTACGATCACGCAGGGGCGTTCAGCGAACAAGGCGGCCAGGTCCCAGAACAAGAGATCAGGGCCGTTGTCCAGGGCAAGTACCAACGCCCCAGCAGGTTGTCGATGCAAGGTATGGGCTCGCAGCCCTACCTCATCGAGCAACTGCTGATAGGTGTAGCGCCAAGTCTGTCCCTGTACTGCTACGGCATCACCGTGATCACGTGCATAAGCAGACAACTGTTCATGGAAACGATCAAGTTCACGCGGCATGTCCGGTCTCCTCGACGAGCGTAGGAAAGCCGAGCCGTTGGAACACGCCGGATCGGGTCAGTGCGTCGAAGCCGTCGCCGATGTTTCCAGCAAACACCTGAGGGCGCTGGTGGTAGTAGGTTCCCCATTGGTCCGCCTGCCCCTGCAAACGATCTGGATCGGCCGAGGCCAAAACGGTAGGCATCAACCCAAGCCTTTGAAAGCTGTTGATCAGCGTCGCTGCCCCAGTGAAGGCGACCCACTCAAGACCACGTGTGCCCAGCAACCAAGTAACTGCAATGATCATGATGCGAGCGCTGCCGGCGCTGAGAGAGGCCAGATTGCCTACCTCTACCATGCAGATGCGGTCCAGTGAGATACCTGCAACCCGTGAAACAGCGGCTTCTAAAGGCACGTCCAAGTAGCGTTCGAGGAACAGAGGGCCCTGGCTAGCTGGACGCATGCCAGCAGCAGCAATCAACCGGCCGTGACTATCATGCAATGCCAACAGTTCTGGGAGAAAATGCTGCACATCGGCCTGGTGCACGGTGGCAAAGCACTGGTGAATGAAGTGCTCCAGCCCCTCGCGGGTAGAATCCCCGGCCAGGTGAAGCGACAGGTGCGCGTGATGGTCGGCATGGCTACCGATAGGCAGAGGGAGCAGGTTGCTCCATTGAGATGCGGTCATGAAACTCCCCCCGATTGGGTTCGACGGGAGCAATTATCGGGATCGAATCTGAATCGAATCTGAAGTCAGGGTGATGGTGTCTTGCTCAAGCATTTGAAGATGGCTGGTGAAGCAATTTATGGCCTATGCGGAAGCTATGACGAACCACTGCCTGTCCTATTCCCTACGTGGGTGTCGTCGAGTTCTTATGCACATGCCGCGCTAGTGGCGAGAGTTCTACGCAAAAGCCAGTCGCCCCTCATCTATGAGCATCCAGAGTTCATCCGGGACATCCTCAACGCAGCAGAACTCATTCGCGATGACGCAGTAGTTGATATTCGCTCATCAATCGTTGTCGCAACACATTCTGGTATTCGTAGGGGAGACCTCGGCGAGCCATTCTCAGAGGACGTCCAGATGGAGCAACTGCGAGCAGATGGTGGCATTGATAAGCCGCGCAGAGCACGCATTTGACCTGTATGACGAGCTCCTCAAGGACGCGTGCTGTGCAATAGCGCGCCAACGAAAGTCAAAGGAATCTCTAGAGGATTAAGATGACAGCCGTGTCGAATGCTCGCAACCCTGCGGTTGGGCGCGCCACTGACAGGAGCTGAAAAGACCCAAAGGGGCGGATGCTATGCGCAACACATTAAGTCGATGCGTTCAAACACATTCGTTGCAGGGGCTTGGCTTTGTTTTGAACAACGCTTGCTACGTTGGGAGAATTCGTGGCGCAGATCGTGGAAGTGCAGATCTTCCACGCCAACCATCCTGCATGCCCTGGACCAGGCCGTACCGATTGAATCAGTGTTGTAAGGGAAGATCTCAGCGCACTGACGCGGCATGCTTTGCACAATCGCCCACGCCTCATCCGGCAGATGGCACCACACATCGTTGCCGATCTTCTGCCCGGGGTTCTTCATGTCCCGCACTTTCACTGCCTGGCGGTGCTCATCCAGATCTTCCCACAAGATACGGGCGATCTCGTCCATGCGGCGCGTAGAGAAGATGGCAAACGCCACGACCTTGGGCATGTGAATGACTGTCGGGCGACGTGCAAGCATCTCGAAAAAGTGCTCGAGCACCTTGTCGAGCTCTTCGAGGGTTGGCCGACGATCCCGCTCCCGGCTTTTCATGTTGTAACCGAGACGCTTCAACACAAGGCGCGCGTCGGGCATGGCTTGAGGGTTGACCTCGTACTCCCACGCTGCCCTGGCCAGCGACAACACTGAGCCTAGGTGAGCCAGGTCATTGCCCGCTGTCTGCGGCTTGATGCCGCCGCCTTCAGGGCTCATACGCCACAAGGCGTAGTCCACCAGCACCTGCTGAGAGATGTCGGAGTCGACCACTTCGCCGAGGTAACTGTTCTTGATAGCCAGCAGTGTTTGCCGCTTCGTCTTACCCAGCGGCCGGGCTTTCTCGGCTTCCACCAGGTAGCGGTCGATCATGTCCTTGACCGCGTGCCCACCCCGGTTGGCCCGCTCGATCGCGCCAGGCTCTGCCAACTCGGTCTCTCGTCGCTTCGCCCAGGCTTGAGCCGCCTGCTTGCGGGCGAATGTCTGGGACTCTTGGTAGACTAGGACACCCTTTTTCTTGAGGCGGATCTGGACGGTATAGCTGACCGTTCCATCGGCCTTTTTCCTTGCTCTGATCGTTGCCATGATTTCCGGTGGTACAAGCCTGGTTGGCGGTGGTACATCGTACCACTGTCACTCCAAAAACGTCCCAAAACCGCGAAAAATGGTACAAGAATGTGTAGACCAGAATGCCCCTAGAAACAGACTCAAAGCCACAAACCACGCGCCCTGAGCCGTCCCGCCGCTTCAGCGTTGCGCCGATGATGGACTGGACGGACCGCCACTGCCGGTTCTTCCTGCGCCTGCTGTCGAAAAACGCCCTGCTGTACACCGAAATGGTCACCACCGGCGCCCTGCTGCACAACGATGCCCAGCGCTTCCTGCGCCACGATGAATCCGAGCACCCGCTGGCCCTGCAACTGGGCGGCAGCGTGCCGGCGGACCTGGCGGCCTGTGCGCGGCTGGCCGAGCAGACGGGTTATGACGAGGTCAACCTCAACGTCGGCTGCCCCAGCGACCGGGTGCAGAACAACATGATCGGCGCCTGCCTGATGGGCCACCCGGCGCTGGTGGGCGATTGCGTCAAGGCCATGCAGGATGCGGTCGGTATTCCAGTGACGGTCAAGCACCGCATCGGCATCAACGGCCGCGACAGCTATGCCGAGCTGTGCGACTTCGTTGGCCAGGTGCGCGATGCTGGCTGTCGCAGCTTCACCGTGCATGCGCGCATCGCCATTCTTGAAGGGCTGTCGCCCAAGGAGAACCGCGAGATCCCGCCGCTGCGCTATGACGTGGCGGCGCAGTTGAAAGCGGACTTCCCGGACCTGGAGCTGGTGCTCAACGGTGGCATCAAGACCCTCGAAGAGTGCCGCACGCACCTGCAGACCTTCGATGGGGTGATGCTGGGGCGCGAGGCGTATCACAACCCGTACCTGCTGGCCGAGGTTGACCAACAGTTGTTTGGCAGCGAGGCGCCGGTGGTGAGCCGCAGCGAGGCGATGGAGCGGCTGCGGCCTTATATCGTCGCGCATATGGAAAGCGGCGGTGCGATGCACCATATCACCCGGCATATTCTCGGGCTGGGCCAGGGGTTCCCGGGGGCGCGGCGCTTCCGGCAGTTGCTGTCGGCGGATATTCACAAGACCGACACGCCGCTGGCGGTGCTGGACCAGGCGGCGGAGTTGTTGCAGGGGCGGTGAGGCTGCCGGGGCCAAGTGTGGCAACCACTGCCTTTGTGCTGCGCACGATAGCGCCGGGAAGCACCCGTCGACTTTCGACTCGAATCGTTACCTTCGGCATATCCCCGGGCTGGCCTCGGGGCTGCTGCGCAGCCCATCGCGGGGCAAGCCCGCTCCCACGCAGACGCCGGGGGCCCTGTGGGAGCGGGTTTACCCGCGAACGCGTCGGCAACTTCACGGCCGCCTTCGCGGGTGAACCCGCTCCCACAGGTCAGGTGTAGCAACCGCTGCCTTTGTGCTGCGCACGATAGCGCCGGGAACCTCCGGTCAGCTTGCGACTCGAATCGTCACCTTCGGCATATCCCGGGCTGGCCCCGGGGCTGCTGCGCAGCCCTTCGCGGCGCAAGGCCGCTCCTACACGCGGGGCCTTGAGCGGGCGTGAGGGCTCGGGTAATGTCGAGCCATTGCACAGGACAGAGCACGCCCATGACCTCCAAGCTGGAACAACTCAAGCAGTTCACCACCGTGGTCGCCGACACCGGGGACCTGGACGCCATCACCCGGCTCAAGCCGGTCGATGCCACCACCAACCCGTCGCTGCTGCTCAAAGCCGCTGCCATCTCGGGTTACGCCGACCTGCTGAAAAAGGTCAAGGCCGAGGCCAAGGGCAATGTCGACCTAGCCTGCGACACCTTCGCGGTGGCCGTGGGCGCGGGCATCTTGCAAGCCATCCCTGGGCGGATCTCCACTGAAGTGGATGCGCGCCTGTCGTTCGACGAGCCGGCACTGCTGAAAAAGGCCCGCCTGCTGATCGAACTGTACGAAGCCTCCGGGGTTTCCCGCGACCGCGTGCTGATCAAGCTGGCCTCCACCTGGGAGGGCATCCGCGCCGCCGAGAAGCTCGAAAAGGAAGGCATCCAGACCAACCTCACCCTGCTGTTCTCCTTCGCCCAGGCTCAGGCCTGCGCCGATGCTGGCGTGTTCCTGATCTCGCCGTTCGTGGGGCGCATCTACGACTGGTACAAGAAGAGCACCGGCAAGGACTATGTAGGCGCCGAAGACCCGGGCGTGCAGTCGGTCACGCGCATCTACGACTACTACAAGACCAACGGCTACAACACCGTGGTGATGGGCGCGAGCTTCCGCAATATCGGCCAGATCGAGCAGCTGGCCGGCTGCGATCGCCTGACCATCAGCCCAGAGCTGCTGCAGCAGCTGTCGGACGACCAGGGCGAGCTGCCACGCATTCTCAAGCCGGGCAATGCCGGTGAGGCCAAGCAGCAGTTGAACGAAAGCCAGTTCCGCTGGGCGATGAACGAGGACGCCATGGCCACCGAGAAACTGGCCGAGGGCATCCGCCAGTTCGCCCGTGACCAGGAGAAGCTCGAGAAGCTGATGGCAGAAAAGGCCTGATACATATCGGGTTTGCCAAGCGGGCGGGAAGTGCGCAGCATTTTCCGCCCGCTTTGTTTTACCACCCTGCAAAGCATTTGAATTCAAGGGCCTCTTCGCGGGGCAAGCCCGCTCCCACAGGATTAATCCTGTGCTGTAACTGTGGGAACGGGCTTGCCCCGCGAAGAGGCCAGCCAAGCCCCCAGAGCCGTCGATGACCTCCCGCGCCCCACTGCCCCTTGTTCTTACTGGCCCGGTACTGCGCCGCCTTGAACCCCAACGCCTGGCCATCTGGCTGGTCGGCTCGCAACCGCTGCTGCCCGAATTCGTGCTCGGCTACCCGGGCATCACCCCCAGCCTTCACTGCACCACCCTCGCGGTCGGCGCACGGGCATTCGTGCACCTGCTGGACATCCATTTCGACCAAGCGCTGCCCTGCGACATCGCGCTTGAATACGACCTGCTGATCAACGGCCAGGGCATCAGCGACTGGGCGCCACACCTGCTCTACCCCGGTACCACCCGGCCAGATTTCGTGCTGCGCGAGCGCCTCGACCAGGTACTCCACGGTTCATGCCGCAAGCCGCACCACCCAGCGGCCGACGGCCTGCTTTGCGCCGACCGCCTGCTGGCCGCCTGCACCCAGCCGCAACAACGCCCCGCCGTGCTGTTGATGACCGGCGACCAGGTGTACGCCGATGACGTCGCTGGCCCCATGCTGCGGGCCGTCCATGAACTGATCGAGTGCCTGGGGCTGTTCGACGAGCCCTTGGAGGGCGCCGTGGTCGACAGCGGCGCGGCGCTCTACCGCCACCCGGCCTGCTACTACCACCGCGCCGACCTGCTGCCGGCCCAGCAGGGCAACGAAACCCTGCGCGAACGCTTCTTCGGTGGCAAGCGCAAGCCGATCTTCTCGTCCAGCAATGCCGACAACCATCTGGTGACCTTCGCCGAGGTGATGGCCATGTACCTGCTGGTGTGGTCGCCGACGCCGTGGGCGCTGGTGCGGATGGACATGCCGGCGGACCTCACCGAGCAACGCCAGGCGCGCTACCGGCACGAGCTGCCGCTGATCGAAGCGTTCGCCGATTGCCTGGGCCAGGTGGCGCGGGTCATGGCCCACCTGCCCTGCCTGATGATCTTCGACGACCATGACATCACCGATGACTGGAACCTCTCGGCGCAGTGGGAACAGACCGCCTATGGCCACCCTTTCTCGCGGCGCATCATCGGCAACGCGCTGCTCGGCTACCTGCTGTGCCAGGGCTGGGGCAACGACCCGGATGCCTGCGCGCCGCTGATCGAGCAGTGCCAGCACTTTGCTCAGCAGCGCACCACTCAGGATGAACTGATCGGCGAACTGCTGCGCTTTCAGGGTTGGCAATACGAGCTGCCCAGCAACCCGCCGCTGCTGGTACTGGACACCCGTACCCGCCGCTGGCGCAGCGAAAGCAACCTGGGCAAACCGTCCGGCCTGCTCGACTGGGAAGCGCTGTGCGAGCTGCAGCAGGCGCTGATCGACCACCCTTCGGCGGTGATCGTCTCGCCGGCGCCGATTTTCGGGGTCAAGTTGATCGAAACCGTGCAGCGGGTATTCAGTGCGCTGGGCTATCCGCTGCTGGTGGATGCCGAGAACTGGATGGCCCACCGCGGCGCGGCACAGGTGATCCTCAACATCTTCCGCCACTCGCGCACGCCGGGGCATTACGTGGTGCTATCGGGCGACGTGCATTACTCGTTCGTCTATGAAGTGCTGATCCGCCACCGTCAGCGCAGCCCACACCTGTGGCAGGTGACCAGCAGCGGCATCAAGAACGAGTTCCCCCGGCGCCTGCTGGATGTGCTCGACCGGCTCAACCGCTGGCTGTATTCACCGCGCTCGCCACTCAACTGGTTCACCAAGCGCCGGGAGATGGAGGTGGTGCCACGGGTGCCCAGCCACAGCAAGGCCGGTGAGCGGCTGTGGAACAGCGCGGGGCTGGGGCAGGTGTTTTTCGATGAGCAGGGGCGGCCAGAGCGGGTGTATCAGCTCAATGCCGATGGGGCGGCGGCGACGGAGTTCGTGCGCAGGGAATGATGCCGGCTTTACTGGCCCATTCGCGGGTAAACCCGCTCCCACAGGTGTTGTGCTTCCCCTGTGGGAGCGGGTTTACCCGCGAATGGGCCGGCAAAGACTGAAAATCAGGAACGCTCCAGCGCGCTCACCAGGTCATGGAACGCCTCGCGGTTGGAGTCGTTCAGCCCCATGAGGATCTTGTGCGCCTCAAGTACCTTGGAACGCACCACGTCTTCGCTCTGGTCCTGGGACGGCAGGTCGGTCAGGCACTCGGGGCATGGCACCGGGCGGTCGACGATGTTGAACACCTGGTCGAAGCCCATGGACTGCAACAGGCGCGAGATGTCCGGGTTGGTGGTGACCACGGTCGGCAGCAGGCCGATCTTCTGCCGCGACAGGATCGACAGCTTGGCCAACAGGCCCAGCGTGGTGCTGTCGATGCTTTCGGTTTCGGTCAGGTCGATGACGATGGCCGAGAAATTCAGCGCAGTGAAAATCTTCTCGATCGTCGCATCCAGCGCCGAACACAGGGTCAGGCGCACTTCACCGACAAATTTCAGAACGAAGGTGCCGCTCTGTTCGGCGAACTGGATTCTACCGGTACTCATTCAAGGTTCCTGCTCAACACCAATAGGGCGATATCATCCGGCATCTCCCCAAGCGTAGCCAATTCGAATCGTTGGCGCAGCCCCTCCAGGCTACCCCCCGCTTCCTTGACGATTTCCGGCAAGGTCGCTTCCTTATCTTTGAGTGTGCCCCCTGGCAAAAGGTCCAGAATGCCATCGGACATGAGCGTGAGGCTGAACTGCGGTGGCAGCTCCAGCACCAGGTCCTGGTAGCTGGCCTCTTCGAACAGCCCCACCGGCAGGCCACGGCCTTCCAGATAGCGGACTTCACCCGGGGTGTACAGCACCGGCAACGGCAAATGGCCGCCGACACTGTAGGTGAGCAGGCCGGTTTCCTCGTCGATGACGCCACCGACCATGGTCACATGCTTGCCCAGCTTGCAGTTGATCAGCCCGCGGTTGATGTGGCTGAGCACTTCCGAAGGCTTGAATTCACGCACTTTGCTGCCGCGCTTGAATTCGAACAGCAAACGCGTGGTCATGAACTTGAGCAGCACGGTGACGAACGCCGACGACGCGCCATGGCCGGAAACGTCGGCCAGGTAGAACGCAATGCGCCGTTCATCCACGCGGAAGTAGTCGGCGAAATCACCCGACAGGTACAGCGACGGGATGATCTGGTGCTCGAAGGTGTACTCGCCAGCTACCCAAGGGTTCTCGGGCAGCATGTTCATCTGCACCTGACGCCCGGCGGTCTGGTCTTCCTGCAACAGGTGCAGGCTGGCCTCGAGCTCGCGGTTGGCGGCTTCGAGCTTGTCGCGGTAGCGCTGGTTCTCCAGCACCAGGCGCGAGCGGTCGAGCGCACGGCGCACCGAGTGCTCGAGCACGGCGAGGTCTTCAAGCGGCTTGATCAGGTAATCGGCGGCGCCCAGGCGCAAGGCCTCGACCGCGTCGCTCATGACACCGGCACCGGACACCACGATCACCGGCAACTGCGGCGCGCGCTCGCTGACCTGGCGGATCAGTTCGAGGCCGCCCATCTGCGGCATGCGCAGATCGCAGATCACGAGGTCGGGCTGGTGTTCTTCGAAGACCTGAAGGCCCTGCTGGCCGTTCCCGGCCTGGAGGACGCTGAAGCCACTGTCTTCCAGATAGGCGGCGAGGCTGGCACGGACCACATCGTCGTCATCGATAATCAGCAGCGTTGCACTGGTTTTCTGCATGTGGGCGAACGGCGCCGATTTGGGTTGGCGTAGCGGGCGTCGGCAAGCCGACGCAAAGCTACTGGAATACTGTGTGATCACTCACTCTCTGAGTTGTAGGACAAGAAAACTCGCCCGGCAAATAGCAGTGGTGCCCTGTAAGGCGCAGACGGTACTCCCATCCGCCGGGCGTTTCAAGCATGCAAGGGTCGAGTGCTGCGCACTAATCACTCGTGGTTATTAAGGGCTCTGTTTCGCACACTGTTATGCATATCCGCAGGCCCCGCAGACGTTGCAGGCCTGCCCTGCAACTGGCGATTGCCGATGTAATTTGCCCGGACGTATGATCGGCGCTACAGCCTGCACAGCGGCGCAACCGATGGAAAGGACCGAGCATGCACCTGACGCCCGACAGCCACAGTGAAAAACGCGATTTCATCCGCATGCGCATCGACACCGAAGTCAGCCTGCTGCATGAGGGCCAGGTGATCGCCGCCGTCTGCCTGGACCTGTCCAGCAGCGGGATGCAGGTACAGGCGCCACAGCGCTTCCAGGTGGGCGACCGCATCGAGGTGCGCATCGACTCCGACCATGCTGCCCTCAAGGGCCTGCATGCCAGCACCGAAGTGGTGTGGATCGCCGACCAGCCAGGAGGCGAACAGAAGTTCGGCCTGCGCATCCTGGCCATGCACTGAACGCAAGACGCAAAAAGGCGACCCGAAGGTTAATGCCAGTCAGTCAAGCCAATTGGGGTCGCTGCGCGACCCTTCGCGGGTAAACCCGCTCCCACAGGATCGCGCATAGTCTGAGTCGAGCGCTGTACTTGTGGGAGCGGGTTTACCCGCGAAGGGCTGCAAAGCAGCCCCAACTAACTGACTGGCACTAACCCGAAGGTCGCCTTTCTCACACCCACAAGGCTTAGAAGTCGTCTTCGACTTCGCCATCCTTGACCTTGAACTCACGGTTCTGCAGGTAGGCGTTGCGGATGAAGATGTACTTGTCGCCCTGGATCAGCTTCTCGGCAGGCAACAGGCTGGCACGGGTATCGATCACGTCCAGGGCGAAGATCGAGTTGCGCGTCGGCACGTGGTCGATATAACGGTAGGGTTCGGTGTAGGTGTCCGGGTACTTGGCCAGGCCGTCACGCACGGTGCTTGGGCCGAGCAGTGGGATGACCACGTAGGGGCCGCTGGGCACGCCCCAGTAACCGAGGGTCTGGCCGAAGTCTTCGTCGCTGCGCTGCAGGCCCATCTTGGTGCCGACATCGAAGAAGCCGCCCAGGCCGAAGGTGGTGTTGACGATCAAACGGGCCGTGTCGATGCCCGCCGCACGCGGCTTGAGCTGCAACACGTTGTTGGCCAGGTTGGTCACATCACCCAGGTTGCGGAAGATGTTGTGAATGCCATCTTCGAGGAACTGCGGAGTGACGGCCTGGTAACCCTGGGCCAGGGGTTTGAGGGCGTAGGTATCCAACACATCGTTGAACTTGAAGATCGGTCGGTTGACCGTCTCCCACGGGTCGTCCTCGGTGGCCGCCTGGGTGGCTGCCACGGGCGCCAGCAACAGGCTGGCGCAGACACAGGCCTGGGTGAGTCGCTCGATCACTCCGGCACCGATCCTACGCATAGATGTTTCTCCCTCGGATTTCACGGCCGCAACGGCCCAAGGCGCGCTGCAGAACAAGGCGCCAGTATAATGGCTCGCTGGCTGATAAACAGCTTTACATAAATTAGCTCAACATTTTGTGAACAACTGTTGCAGTCATCGCTCGGTAACAAACGCTGGATAGCCTGCAGGGTATTTCAGGGAAGTTGCCATGCAAGACGCACCTGCCTTCACTGCCGTGCTGTTCGGCCTGCGTGGCTGCCTGGTCCATGCCAGCAACGGCAGCCCCCTGCCCGCCCCCGGCGCCCTGGCCTTGCTGGCCAGCCTACGCGCCCGGCAAGTGCCGTGCATCTGGCTCGACGAGGTCAGCCCCAGCGCGGGCAAACGCCTGACCAGCGTACTCCCAGACTGGCTGCCGGGCCTGCCCAGCAACGGCTGCAAATGGCCGGCGCCAGATGCCTGCTGGCAGGCCCTGATGGCCCTCGAAAGCCAGCAACTGGAAGGCTGCGTGCTGATCAGTGGCGAGCCGCTGCTGCTGCAGTCGGGCCTGAACGCCGGGTTGTGGACCGTCGGCCTGGCCGCCTGCAGCCCGTCCTGCGACCAGGCCTCAAGCCAGTGGCAGGCCATGACCCAACAGGAGCAGGAGCGTGCCCGCGGCAAGGCCACGCTCGAGCTGTTCGGCCTGGGCGTGCATTCGGTCATCGACCATCTGGAATCCCTCGACACCTGCCTGTCGGACATCGCCCTGCGCCGGCACAAGGGCGAGAAGCCCTGACACATCCGCGTTGATACGGGTCATGCAAAGCACCGGCAGGTGGATTACGCTAGAGGTCAGGCACGAACCTTTACCATTGCGCCGAGGTCCATGCCTTGCCAAGCCATTGATGGAGAACGAACAATGCCTGCCCGCGAACTGCAAGAGCAACTCGATAGCCTGCGCGAGCAACTGGACCGCAATCCACCGCTCTCGCTGGAAGAGCGCGACCACCTGCACGAACTGATGCAGCAGATCGAAGCACAGATCAAACTTGAAGAGGCTACCCAAGACAACAACGTCGTCGATGGCGTCAACCTCGCCATCGAGCGCTTCGAGGCCGACCATCCCGACCTCACCGCCACCCTGCGCAGCATCGTCAATTCGCTGCACAGTATGGGGATCTGAGCCTTTCAAACACCGTTGGGGCTGCGTTGCAGTCCTTTCGCCGGCAAGCCGGCCCCCACAAGAGCAGCACATGGCTTGAAGTGTGCCGTCGATGTGGGAGCTGGCTTGCCAGCGATGGGCCGCAACGCGGCCCCAATTGCCTTACTGACGAACCAGGCGCAGGTTCGCCGGGCTGATCGGCCCGGTGCTGCGGTACGGGTTGATGTCCAGCCCGCCACGACGTACATACCGCGCGTACACCGTCAGGTACTCCGGCTGCAGCAGGTTCTTCAGGTCCAGGTAGATTCGCTCCACGCACTGCTCATGGAAATCGGCATGCTGGCGGAAGCTGATCAGGTAGGTCAGCAGGCTGGCGTGATCCAGCGCCCGCCCCTTGTACTCCACCACCACACTGCCCCAGTCCGGCTGGCCGGTCACCGGGCAGTTGGACTTGAGCAGGTGGCTGTGCACGGTCTCTTCCACCACGCGCTCCGCAGAGCAGCGCAACAACTCAGGCTGTGGCTGTTCGTAGTTGCTGATGGTGATATCCAGCGCATCGATGCACTGGCCCGGCAAGGCAGTCACGCCCTGCGCTTCGACCTCAGCCAGGGTGCGAACCTTGACCAGCACCGGCTTGCCGGCGGCGCCGGACAGGTCTTTCTCAAGGCAGGCCTGCAGCTCGGCCAGCGACGCGAACACGGTCTGATTCAGCGAGTTGAGGTACAGCTTGAACGACTTCGATTCGATGATGTTCGGCGAGTCGCAGGGGATGGCGAACTCGGCGATGGCCACCACCGGCTTGCCCGACGGCAGCAGCCAGGACAGCTCGAAGCAGTTCCAGAAATCCACGCCCTGCCACGGCAGGGCGTCGCCGCTGACGCCCAGCTCGGCCCACTTGGCCAGGCGCGGAATGGGGAACAGCAGCGCGGGGGTGTAGGTGGCGATGTATTCGCTGGACTTGCCCAGCGGGGAGTGTTCGGCGGCGGGATGCATGGAAACTGACCTGAGGGTTCGAAAATGCCCCTAGTCTACCGGTTTTACACCCCGCCTTGGAGCGCAAGCTACTCGATGGTCAGTGGGCCGACCATGCCGGCCTGGTAATGCCCGGGTACGTTGCAGGCGAACTCGATGGGCGCCGAGGTGCGGAAGGTCCAGGTCAACTCGGCACGCTGGCCGGGCTGCACCAGCACGGTGTTGCCGCCGCCGTGCGCGTGGCCGCCCTGGCTCATCTGGCCGTGGTCCATCTGGCCATGATCCATGCCCTCGTGGTTCATGCCGGCGGTGAAGATCTTGCCCTGCATCGCCACCATCTCTTTCTGGTGCTCGGCATGCATGGCCTTGTCACCCAGGTTGAACTCGTGGGGCAGCTTGCCTTCGTTGACCAGGACGAAACGTACCGTCTCACCGGCCTTGACCTTGAGGCTCTTGGGCTCGAAGGCGATGTCCTTGAGCACGACCTCGACGGTGCGGGTGGCCTTGGCTGCCGGCGCCGGCTCGCCGAAGGCGAAGTGCTGGGCTTCGTCGGCGAAGGTGGGCAGGCTGACCAGCGCAAGGGCGGCGATGATGAACAGGTGCTTCATGTGAACTCCGGGAACTGCAGCGAGAATGAGGCCATTCTGGAAAGCGCCGGCTGGCAGCTGGCTGACGGGAAGATTACAACTTTGTCAGCTTGGGCGAGGCAGAGGATCGTCACGTATGATTTCGAGCACTGTCTTTGTGGGAGCGGGTTTACCCGCGAATGCGGCGGCTGCCTTACCGACGCTTCTTCCTGTC
>NZ_JBOBDM010000033.1:0-63202 GCF_050586605.1 Pseudomonas sp. ES1
CGACCCCTTTGCAGGTGCAGGTCAGTGATGCGCGACCGGGTCATCCTGCGACAGCAGCGCCCTGGCCAGTTCCTCGTCGCTGGCCTGCAGGCCAGGGTTGGCCTGGCGTGCTTGCGCCAACGCCGACTCCAGGTAGGCGCCACGGATGGCACCGCCGCTGGCGATGAAGGCGGTCAGTTCGTCCTGGGCGGGGATGATCCGTTTGTCGTCCTTGAAGGTCGAGTAGAGCGACGCGGAGATCCCCGCGGAGGTGGCGACATCACCGGCATCGACCTTGGCCAGGGCGGCACCGGCAGGCAGCAGAAGCAGCAGCGAGGGAACAAGCAGTAAGTGGCGCATGGTGAATCCTCCGCGAAGGTAAAGCCCAGGGGTATTACTGCATGATGTTAAGAGCGCCAAGGGTGGGAGGAGTTCCGTTCACAGATCCAGCACGATGCGCGCCGATTTCGCCCGCGACACACAGAGCATCATGCTCTGCTGCGCGGCCTTTTCCTCATCGCTCAGGTACTGGTCGAAGTGCTCGGCCTCGCCTTCGAGAATCGCCGTTTCACAGGTGCCGCACACGCCTTCGCGGCACAGGCACTCGACCTTGGCGGCCTTGGTTTTTTCGATGGCCTGGAGGATGGTCATGCCTTCCTCGACGTGCAGCTCGGTCCCGGAGCGGGCCAGCACCACGGTGAAGGCGGCGCCTGCGGCCGGTGCAGCTGCGGCAAACTGCTCCCAGTGCACCCGTGACTCGGCGATGCCGGCGGCGGCGGCGGTGGCGATCACTGCGTCGATCAGCGGCTTGGGCCCGCATACGTAAAGGTGGGCATCGTCGGCAAGGCCGGCGCACAGGGCGGCCAGGTCGAGCTTGCGGTCGAGGCTGTCGATGTAGAACCGCGTGTTGTCGGCATGCGGGCCGCTTTGCAGGTCAGCCTGGAAGGCGCCGTGCTCGGGCGCGCGGAAGGCATAGTGCAGCTCGTAGGGCGTACTGCTGCCTTCGAGCTCATGCAACTGCGCCAGGAACGGCGTGATGCCGATGCCGCCGGCGATCAGCACATGGCGGCCGGCGCCGGGGTCGAGGGCGAACAGGTTGTTGGGGGTGGAGATGGTCAGCTCGCTGCCCACCTCGACCTGCTGGTGCATGAACGCCGAGCCGCCCTTGGACTGCTCTTCCAGGCGCACGCCAATCTGGTAGCTGGACAGTGCGCGCGGGTCGCTCATCAGCGAATAGGCATTGCTGAACTGGCCGCCGCAGGCCGACTGCATCTGCACGATCACGTGGCTGCCGCCGGTGAAAGCGGGCAGGGCGGCACCGTCGCTGCGGGCCAGGGTGAAGCGCTTGATCTGCGGCGTGGCCTGTTCCACCTCGGTCACGCGCACCTTGAACATCTCGTATTGTTTGGCCATGGCATACCTCGACAACGAAGCCCCGCGCCAGGCCCTGGCGCGGGGCGGGACAGCTAACGGGGGTGGTTCAGTCGTCCAGGTGGGCGACGGCGATCAGGTTGTGGAAGTGGGCAATGCCGTGCTCGCTGACGCCGCTGCGCTGGGCATCGACCATGATCCGGCCCTGGCCACGGTAGCCGCGGGATTTCAGGCCCTTCTGCACGCTCTCGACCAGGCGCAGGTCTTCCGGGCGGAACACTTCGCGGTACCAGTCGATCAGCTTCTGCTGCTCTTCAGTGATGTCCTTGTTGAGGAAGTAGACGTCGTAGTGCTGCAGGGTGGTTTCGGCATCGACCGGGAACTCGTAGATCACGGTCATGAAGTTGGCCCCTGGCGGCACGTTGAACATGGTGCACGGCCAGGCCCAGAAGCCGGCGAAGGAGGGGTCTTTGACCGATTCATCGAACTTGAACGACTGCTCCGAAGGCTTGGCCAGGCCGTACTGCAGGGTCCAGTTGCCGTGCAGGCTGTGGCTGTACTGGCCAACGTCCACCGAGTCGGAGAAACCAGGGTGGGCCGGGGCGCAGTGGTAGCACTCCAGGTAGTTGTCGACGATCGACTTCCAGTTGGCCGGGGTGTCGCTGACGAAGCGTGCGGCCAGGTGCAGGTCGTCGATCACCGCGCAGGCTTCGCGCATGCGCGTTTGCAGGCCTGGCAGCTGGTCTTCGACGGGGGCTGCGTCGTTGTCCATGTTGATGAACAGGAAGCCTGCGTACTCTTCGACACGCAGCTGCACCAGGCTGGAGTTGTCCTTGTCGAAGCTGGCGACGTTCTCGCAGTTGCGGGCGTGGGCCAGCTCGCCGTCGAGCTTGAAGGCCCAGGCGTGGTACGGGCAGGTGATGACGTTCTTGGCCTTGCCGCTGCCTTCGAGCAGTTGGTGGCCGCGGTGCGGGCAGACGTTGTAGAACGCGCGCAGCACGTCGTCGCGGCCACGCACGATGATGATGCTTTCGCCGATCACCTGGCGGGTGATGTAGGCGTTCTTCTCGGCGACTTCGCTGCGGTGGCCGACGCAGATCCAGCTGCGGGCGAAGATCGCTTCCTTCTCGTGCTCGAACACCGCGGCCTGGGTGTAGAACTTGGCCGGCAAGGTGAAGGCCACTTCGGGGTTGGCACAGAAATCGGCGGGCAGGCGTTTGAAATCGTTCATGGCTCTATCTCGGTTCTTATTGGTTAACGCGTATCTATTGGTTAACAAGCTGGGCAAAAAAATTTGAATGGAGCTGAATTCAAGGTTGCTGATTGTGGCCCTATCGCCGGCAAGCCGGCTCCCACAGGGTCATGTAGCGCTGCGGACATTGTGGGAGCCGGCTTGCCGGCGATAGGGCGACACAGGTTTTCGTTTCAGTGCACCGCCGCTGCGCTGCGTGGCGCTTGCTGTTGCGGCTCCTCACCCGCCAGGCGGGTGGCTTCTTCCTCGATGCGGTACGCCGGCACCTGGCCGTAGTCGGCCGCGAGCCACTTGAAGAAGCCGTAGATCTTCACCAGCAGGATCACCATGAACGGGATCGCGGTGAGCACCACGGCGGTCTTCATGGTCGACAGCGACGCCTTGGCGAACAGCATGGCCAACGGCACCAGGGTCAGCACCACGCACCAGAACAGGCGCAGGGTGGGGCTCGGGTCCTCGCCTTCACGCAGGTTGCGGGTGCTGGTGGCGGCCACGGCGTAGGCGGCGGCGTCCATGTGCGAGGCGCAGAACACCGCCATGATGAACAGGTACGCCGCCAGGAACAGCGTGCCCCACGGCAGGGCCAGCAGCAGGTCGGTCACCGCCGCTTCGCCACCGGCGGTGCTGAGCAGCTTGGGCACGTCGATCTGGCCGTTGATGAACTGGTGCATGCTGTAGCTTTCCAGCGCGCCGAAGAAGAACCAGCAACCGAAACTGCCGCCCAGCAGCAGGGCGAACACCACTTCCTTGATCAACCGGCCGCGCGACACGCGGGCGACGAACATGGCCACTCCCGGTGCGTAGGACACCCACCACAGCCAGTAGAACACCGTCCAGTTGCGGGTAAAGGCACCGTCGCCGGCCGGGTCGGTGAACAGGCTCATCTGCACGTAGTGCTGCAGCATCAGGCCGATGGAGTTGGCCGTGTTGTTCAGGGTGAACTGGGTCGGGCCGACCAGCAGCACCACGGCGGCGAACAGCAGGGCGCCAACGCAGACCATCTTCGACAGGCGCTGCAGGCCGCCGTCGATGCCGATGTACGAGCTGAGCGAGAACAGCAGCGCCACCGCACCGATCACCAGCAGCTGCACGGTGAAGGTGTTGGGGGTGCCGGCCAGGTCCGCCAGGCCACGGGTCAGGGTCGAGGCGGTGAGCGCCAGGGATACGGTCAGCGCGCCCATCATGGTCAGCAGGAAGATGAGGTCGACAGCGCGGCCGACCGGGCCGGTGGCCTTGAAGCCGGTGACCGCTTCGATCACCGACGCCAGGTTAAGGCCGCTCTTCTTGCGCACATGGAAGTGGTAGGCCATGGCCAGCGAGGCCAGGGCGTAGATCGACCAGGCACTGATACCCCAGTGGAAGAACGAGTAGCTGACGCTGTATTCCAGCGCCTGGGCCGACATCGGCGCGATGTTCAGGCCGGGGGTCTGGTAGTAGTAGGCCCACTCCATCACGCCCCAGTACAGGGTCGAGGAACCCATGCCGGCGCAGATGAACATGAACACCCAAGTGGTGGTGGAGTATTCCGGCTTGCCGGCACCCAGGCGAATGTTGCCGTACTTGCTGAAGGCCAGATACAGCACCGCCAGCGAGCTGCCGAACACCAGGACCTGAACGCTGGTACCGAAGGTGCGGGTGGCCACTTCGAACAATTGGTTGGCGAGGCTTTCCGCTTGCGCGGGGAAGGCAGCAAGGCCGATCACGGTGAGCAGCACGGCAACCAGGCTCACGGCAATCAGGAACACATCAATCTTTTTATTGTTGGGGGACATCAATTGTCTCCAGGGGCATTTTTTTTGTAGTTGGAGTCAGGCGTTGGGAAGTCCGTATCGGGTCTTGGTTTTCCTTTCTGTTAACTGATAGATAACAAATATCTTTTGGTTAACAGATTCTGCATTGAATCTGGGCGAGTGGCAATAGAATCGTCGGACAATCCGGATGATTGGTTTCGCCTGTTTCGCGGCTAAACCCGCTCCCACAGGGCCTGCGCTAGACCTGTGGGAGCGGGTTTACCCGCGAAGGGGCCGAAAGGTCAGGCGCCGAGCAACTCGGCAATCGCCTTGCCCACGTCCTGGGTCGAGCGGCTGCCGCCCATGTCACGGGTGGTGTCGCCATTGGCAATCACGGTTTCGATGGCCTTGAGGATGTCGTCGTGGGCGGCCTGGTAGCGGGCGTCGTCGCCGTCCTTGCCGAGGAACTCGAGCATCAGTGCACCCGACCAGATCATCGCGATCGGGTTGGCGATGTTCTGCCCGTAGATGTCCGGCGCTGAGCCATGCACCGGTTCGAACAGCGACGGGAACTTGCGCTCAGGGTTGAGGTTGGCCGACGGCGCGATGCCGATGGTGCCGGCGCAGGCCGGGCCCAGGTCGGAGAGGATGTCGCCGAACAGGTTGGAAGCCACCACCACGTCGAAGCGCTCCGGCTGCAGCACGAAGCGCGCGCAGAGGATGTCGATGTGCTGCTTGTCCCAGCTGATCTCGGGGTAGTGCGCGGCCATGGCGGCGGTGCGCTCGTCCCAGTAGGGCATGCTCACGGCCATGCCGTTGGACTTGGTGGCCGAGGTGACATGCTTGCGCTCGCGGGTCTGGGCGACTTCGAAGGCGTACTTGAGGATGCGGTCGACGCCACGGCGGGTGAACACCGACTCCTGCAGGACGAATTCATTTTCGGTGTTCTCGAACATGCGCCCACCCAGCGACGAGTATTCGCCTTCGGTGTTCTCGCGGATCACCACGAAGTCGATGTCGCCTGGCTGCTTGTTGGCCAACGGGCAGGGCACGCCGGGGAACAGGCGCACCGGGCGGATGTTGACGTACTGGTCGAAGTCGCGGCGGAACTTGAGCAAGGAGCCCCACAGCGAGATGTGGTCCGGGACCTTGTCCGGCCAGCCGACGGCGCCGAAATACAGGGCATCGAAGCCCTTGAGCTGCTCGAACCAGTCGTCCGGCATCATCTTGCCGTGGGCCAGGTAGTAGTCGCAGCTGGCCCACTCGAAGAATTCGATCTCAAGGTTCAGGCCGTGCTTGCGGGCGGCGGCCTCGACCACGCGGATGCCTTCAGGGAGGACTTCGTTGCCGATGCCGTCACCGGGGATGGCGGCGATTTTGAAGGTCTTGGTCATGGGGGCGCATCTCGTGTTCAGGGAGGATGCACTCATGCTATAAGGGCACGCTGCGGAGATAATCCGCTATTCGATCAATTCTTGGTGCACGAATCGTGAATAATCTGCCGAACCTCGACGACCTCGATATCTTCCTCCAGGTAGCACGCCGCGCCAGCTTTGCCGCCGTGGCGGACGAGCGCGGTATGTCGGCGGCGTTCGTCAGCAAGCGCATCCGCCTGCTCGAAGAGAGCCTGGGGGTGCGCCTGCTGCACCGCACCACCCGGCGGGTGACGGTGAGCGAAGAGGGCGAGCGGGTCTACCAGTGGGCGCAGCAGATCTTCGAGACCCTGCAACGCATGGGCGACGACCTCAATGCCGGCCAGCGCGAGCCCGCCGGGCAACTGCGCATCGCCAGCAGCCTGGGCCTGGGCCGGCGCTTCGTGGCGCCGGCCTTGTCCGAGCTGGCGGCGCGCTACCCACGGCTGGACATCCGCCTGGACGTGCACGACCGCCTGGTGGACCTGATCGCCGAAGGGGTGGACCTGGACATCCGCGTCGGCAACGTCATCGCCCCGCACCTGATCGCCAAGCCGCTGGCACGCAACCGCCGGGTGCTGTGCGCAGCGCCCGGCTACCTGGCCGAGCGAGGGACGCCCAAAGTGTTGGCCGACCTGGCCAGCCATGACTGCCTGGTGATCAAGGAGCGCGACCACCCGTTCGGGCTGTGGCACCTGGAAGGCCCGCAAGGCGAGGAGAGCGTGCGGGTGACCGGCGCCCTGTCGAGCAACCATGGCGAGGTGGCGCACCAGTGGTGCCTGGACGGGCGGGGCATCCTGCTGCGCTCATGGTGGGATGTTCACGACAGCATCGAAGACGGGCGGCTGGTGCAGGTGCTGCCCGACTACCAGCAGGCGGCGGACATCTGGGCGGTGTACACCGCGCCGCTGGCCGGCTCGGCCAAGGTGCGGGTGGCGGTGGAGTTCTTCCGTCAGTACTTTGCCGAGCGCTATCAGTTGCCGGACTGAGCGCCTAGAGAGTTTTTTCATAGGTCTGGAGAATATTTTTACTAATTTTCCCGCCGTCCAGAGTGGCGCACCATCGGCTCACATCAATAACAACTGACCGCGAATGCGGTCGATGTGGGAGCGCAGCGTGTTCGACCTTTCCTTCTGGCAACAGCGGGCCAACCGCCAAACATTCATCGACACCGCCCTGATTGGCGGCCACTCGGTGAAGGCCTCCTCGGGGGCGACTTTCGACGCCATCAACCCGGCCACCAACCAGTTGCTCGCCCGAGTGGCGGCCTGCGCCGAAGACGAAGTCGACCTGGCCGTGCGCAGTGCCCGCCGCGCATTCGAGCAAGGGCCCTGGGCGCGCATGGCACCCACCCAGCGCAAGAAAATCCTCATCAAGCTGGCTGACCTGCTGCTAGCGCACCGCGAAGAACTGGCGCTGCTGGACTCGCTGAACATGGGCAAGCCGGTGATGGATGCCTACAACATCGACGTGCCCGGCGCGGCCGGGGTGTTCGCCTGGTACGGCGAGGCGCTGGACAAGGTCTACGACCAGGTCGCGCCCACTGCCGCCAATGCGCTGGCCACCATCACCCGCGAACCCCTGGGCGTGATTGCCGCCGTGGTGCCGTGGAACTTCCCGCTGGACATGGCCGCCTGGAAGCTGGCGCCGGCATTGGCCGCTGGCAACAGCGTGGTGCTCAAGCCCGCCGAGCAGTCGCCGTTCTCGGCCCTGCGCCTCGGCCAGCTGGCACTGGAGGCGGGCATCCCCGAGGGCGTGCTGAACGTGGTGCCGGGCTTGGGTGAGCAGGCCGGCAAGGCCCTGGGGCTGCACCCCGACGTCGATTGCCTGGTGTTCACCGGCTCTACCCAGGTGGGCAAGTACTTCATGCAGTACTCGGCCCAGTCGAACCTCAAGCAGGTGTGGCTGGAGTGCGGCGGCAAGAGCCCCAACCTGGTGTTCGCCGATTGCCAGAACCTTGACCTGGCCGCCGAGAAGGCCGCGTTCGGCATCTTCTTCAACCAGGGTGAAGTGTGCTCGGCCAACTCGCGGCTGTACGTGCAGCGCTCGATCCACGACGAGTTCGTCGAACGGGTGATCGCCAAGGCCCAGGCCTGGCTGCCGGGCGACCCGCTCGACCCGGCCAGTGCCGCTGGTGCGATCGTCGACAGCGAGCAGACTGCGCGTATTGTGCGGGCGATCGGCCAGGCGCGCGAGGAGGGCGCGACGTTGCTCAGCGGTGGCGAGCAACTGACCTTCAATGGTTCTTCCAACTTCATCACGCCGACGATTTTCGGCAACGTCGGCAGCGACAGCCGCCTTGCCCGCGATGAAATTTTCGGGCCGGTGCTGGCCATCAGCGCGTTCGACAGCGAAGAGCAGGCGGTGCAGTTGGCCAATGACAGCATCTATGGGTTGGCCGCGTCGGTGTGGAGCGACGACCTCAACCGCGCCCACCGTGTGGCCAAGGCGCTGAAGGCCGGTACGGTTTCGGTCAATACCATGGATGCGCTGGATACCACGGTGCCGTTCGGTGGCGGCAAGCAGTCCGGGTTCGGCCGCGATCTGTCGCTGCACTCATTCGACAAGTACACGCAGTTGAAGACCACCTGGTTCCAGTTGCGCTAGGGGGTTGGGGCTGGGAGGTGTTCGCCTTTGGATGTTCTGCGCCTGGAAGATCGAGCGCCGCCCGCGCGGCGCATCGCTGGCAAGCCAGCTCCCACATCTGTTTCGGGCCAATTATGTCTGCGAGGGTACCGCTGCCCGCCTTGACGCATGCCTCAAGGTGGGTGAGGCGCCAGTGGTGCCCACCTCAATATCGAGTCGCACCAACAAGGCGTATAGCGATGAAACAACAGGAGTAACTGGCCCGAAACAGATGTGGGAGCTGGCTTGCCAGCGATGCGCCGCGCGGGCGGCGCTCGATCTCATAGGCGCCACCGCTGTCTTGTCATGCACCAGGAACCACCCATAACAAAAAATCCCCCCGCATCCCCCCGGGCACTGCGGGCTCGGGCCGACTGGCCCAACTGCCTCGATACACACAACCATAAATCGTGAGGGAGTTTCCATGCGTACCATCACCGCGTCACTCAGCCTTGCAGTGCTCGCCGCTGCCAGTCTTCCCGCCCTTGCCGGCACTTCCAGCCTCACCGTCATCTCCTTTGGCGGCGCCACCAAGGCCGCGCAGCAGGCCGCCTACTTCCAGCCCTTCGAGCAGAGCGGGGCAGGCAAGGTAGTGGCCGGCGAATACAACGGCGAACTTTCCAAGGTCAAGGCCATGGTCGATGTCGGCCATGTGTCCTGGGACGTGGTGGAGGTCGAAAGCCCCGAGCTGATCCGCGGCTGCGAGGCGGGCCTGTTCGAACGCATCGACCCGGCCCTGCTGGGCGACCAGGCCAACTACCTGCCCGGTACCGTGAGCGAGTGCGGCGTGGCCAGTTATGTCTGGTCCATGGTGCTGGCCTACAACACCCAGAAGCTCGCCAACGGGCCGACCTCCTGGGCGGACTTCTGGGACACCCAGCGCTTCCCGGGCAAGCGCGGGCTGCGCAAGGGCGCCAAGTACACCCTCGAGGTCGCGCTGCTGGCCGATGGCGTTGCACGCCAGGACCTGTACACCGTGCTGGGCACTCCAGAGGGCGTCAATCGAGCCTTCAAAAAGCTCGACCAGATCAAGCAGAACATCCAGTGGTGGGAGGCCGGCGCGCAACCGCCGCAGTGGCTGGTGGCCGGTGACGTGGTGATGTCCGCCGCCTACAACGGGCGCATCGCCTCGGCGCAGAAGGACGGCTCCAAGCTTGGCATCGTCTGGCAAGGCAGCCTGTACGATCCGGACCACTGGGCCATCGTGCGCGGCTCCAAGAGCAAGGAACTGGCGCAGCAGTTCATCACCTTCGCAAGCCAGGCCGCCACGCAGAAAACCTTCTCCAGCCACATTCCCTACGGCCCGGTGCGGACCGATGCGGTCAATGCATTGCCGGCCGACATCCAGCAGCAACTGCCAACGGCCCCGGCCAACCTGGCCGAGGCCCAGCTGGTGAACGCCGAGTTCTGGGTCGACCACGGCGAAGAGCTGGAAGAGCGCTTCAATGCCTGGGCGGCACGCTGACCCCCGCGCTACTGCGCGCTGGTGAGCCCGCCCCGGGCATGGAAAGATGGGAAACGCCGTTGCAGCGATGCAACGGCTTTTTCCGATTCAAGAGGCAAGCAAGCAGATGAGCAGAGACCGCCTTCAATCCGCAGAGTGGTTCGAGCAGATCGCCCACGTGGTCGATTGCATCGGCACGTCGGCGTTCGTCGAGTCGCTGTTCGCCGCGCTGAACTACCTGGCGCCTTCCCACGCCATCACCGTGTTCCTGTTCCCCCATCAAGGGCTGCCGTCGGCCTTGTTCGAACGGGACGAGGAAGGGCCGTGGATGCCCGAGGGCAGCATCGGCAAGTACCTGGAAGGCTTCTACCTGCTGTGCCCGTTCTACCGGGCCTGCATCGAGGGCATTGCCCCAGGCTGCTACCGGCTGAGCGATGTGGCACCGGACCACTTCAAGCGCAGCGAATACTACGTGTCGTTCTACCAGCATGCGCGGCTCGAGGATGAGCTGAACTACATCGTGCCGCTGGGCCCCAAGCTGACCATCGCCGTGGCCTTGGCCAGTACCCGCCGTCTGGGCCGGCAGCAGGTCGACGAACTCAAGCGCATCGCCCCCTGGGTGCTGGCCGTGGTGCGCCGGCATTGGGGGGACCTGGATGCGGATGCGCTGGGAGGGCGCTTCGAAAGTGCGCTGGGGCGCCAGATCAATGCCGCGCTGACCCAGTTCGGCTCGTCGCTGTTGACCGAGCGCGAGTGCCTGGTGGCCCAGTACATGCTGCGCGGGCATTCCATCCGCTCGCTGGCCGAACGGCTGGGGATCAGCGAGGACACGGTCAAGACCCACCGCAAGCATGTGTACAGCAAGCTGGACATCGCCAAGCAGTCGGAGCTGTTCTCGCTGTTCATCGCCTCGGTGGCCCAGGCCCAGGAAGGGTTGAGTAAGGATCCGTTGGAGAGCTACCTGCGGCGCAGGCGGTGAGGTTCGCTGAGGTTCGCTGAGGTTCGCCGGTGTTTTTGCAGCGCCTATGAGATCGAGCGCCGCCCGCGCGGCGCTTCGCGGGTAAACCCGCTCCCACAGTTTGTTTCGGGCCAATTATTCCTGTGAAAGTACCGGCGCCTGCCTTGGTGCATGCCATGAGTCCTGTGGGGCGGCGGCAACGCCCACACTGAAACCGCGTCGTACCAACAAGGCGGACCAGGTAATGGCACAGGAAAGACTGGCCCGAAACAAACTGTGGGAGCGGGTTTACCCGCGAAGCGCCGCGCGGGCGGCGCTCGATCTTGAGGGCGCTGCACATCTGTCGCCCTGCACCTGGCGGCCCACATACGGTCTTCAGCGGGCCATCAGAACCCCCCGCTGATCGGCCACTCCACCGCCACCCTAATCTGATCCCCATCCAGCTCCGCCTGCGCCGTATCCCCCCGGTGCACGTTATGCCTTACCGAAACCGCCACCCCCTTGGCCGCCCCACTCTGCACCACATAGCGCGCCTCCAGGTCCCGCTCCCAGTGCTTGCCATCCTTGCCATACCCCAGATACGCATACCCCCCACGCGGATCCACATGGGTGCCATCGATATCAAACCCGCGCACATACAACGCCGTCAGGCTCAACCCCGGCACGCCATAGGCCCCCATGTTCAGGTCATACCTGGCCTGCCACGACTTCTCGTTCGGCGCATTGAAGTCCGACAGCTGCACGGCGTTACCCAGGTAGATCGCCCCGCGGCTGACGTAGTCGAACGGCGTGTTGCCGTCCACCTGCTGCCAGCCCAGGCTGAACGCGTGTGGCCCCTGGGCGTAGCGCGAGACCAGGCTCCAGGTGGTGTTGTCGATGCGCCCGGACAGGGCCTTGCCAGTGTCGGTGGTGCGGTACAGGTTGAGGTCAAGGCTCAGGCTGCGCCGGTCGTCGAAGGCGTGGCTGAGGGTGCTGCCGAGGTAGTGCTGGTTCCAGGTGTCTTCATAGCGGGAGCTGTACAGGCTGGCGCTGACGTTGGCGGTCGGGTTCCACACGGCGCCGGCCAGGTCGAAGCTGTTGCCCTGGCGGCCGTTGGAATAGTTCACCACGAAGCCTTGGTCGTGGCTGGAGGCATTGCGGTCGGTGCCTTCGTTGAAGTGCCCGGCCACCAGCTTGAGCCGGTCGATCTCGTTGCTGGTGAGGAACCAGCCGGTGAAGGTCTCGGGCAACAGGCGGCTGTCTGACGAGCTGAACACCGGGGTCTTGACCCGTTGCTCGCCGTAGGCCAGCACGGTGTTGGAGGCGCGCAGTTTCACCGCCGCGCCACCCCGGCTGTATTCGCGCTTGGGGTGGCCGTCGTTGTCGATGGCCAGCAGGCGCGCCTTGCCGGCGCGGCCGCCGCCGCTGTCGAGTTGCACGCCAAGGTAGGCATGAGCATCGACGCCCACGCCTATAAGGCCTTGGGTGAAGCCGGAACTGAAGGTACCCATCAGGCCATAGGCCCATTCCTCGGCCTTGCCGCTGCGTTCGGCGCGGGGCTTGTAGGCGTTGCGCGCGGCACTGTTGCGCCCGCCGTTGCGGTAGTCGCGCTGGTCGTAGACGGTGCGGTTGAGCAGGCTCCAGCTGCTGTCTTCGACGATGCCATTGGCCTTGGACTGGGCAGACTCGGCCAGGGCCAGTGGGCTGAGGCCAAGCAGCGGCAGAGCGATGAACAGCGGTTTCATTGCCCGGCCTCCAGCTTTTGCAGCTGCACGGCGAGGCGGCTGGCCGCGCGGGCGGGCAGGGCGCCCGGCAACTGCGCCGGCGTGGGCTCGCCCACCTGCACCAGCATCACCATGCCCATCGCCAGGTGCGGGATGCACTGGATGCCATACAGCCCGGGCTGGCTGAAGGTGTATTCGAACGGCTGGTTGAGCTTGCTCTTGAACGCTTCGGCGCCTGCCGGCAGCAGGCCAGGAATGCTCGCGGCGTTGTGCCCGGCCTGGGTCGGCAGAAAGCGCACGGTGTCGCCCGGGGCAATGCGCATGTGGTCCGGCTCGTAAACCATTGCCCCCTCGGCGCCGCGGTTGAGCATCTTCACTTCGAACACCTCGGCCTGGACGGCGTTGGTGGTCAGCAAGGCGGCAAGCAGCAGGGCGGCGGAGCGAGGCGGCATGGGCGGAACTTCCTGGTTCAGGGGGCGCGAAAACGCAGAATGCGTGCGCCGTCGAAGGGGTCGGTGAGGTAGTGGGCGTGTACGCCGAAGGTGCTCAGCAGGCGCTCTGGGGTGAGCACGGCTTCGGGCTTGCCGAGGGCGACCAAGCGGCCCTGGTCGAGCACGGCCAGGCGGTCGCAGGTGAGGGCCTGGTTGAGGTCGTGCAGGGCCACCAGGGTGGTCACCGGCAGCGCCTGGACCTGTTGCAGCAGGCTCAGCTGGTGCTGGATATCCAGGTGGTTGGTCGGCTCGTCGAGCAGCAGCAGTTGCGGGCGCTGGGCCAGGGCGCGGGCGATGTGCACGCGCTGGCGTTCGCCACCGGACAGCTCGCGCCAGATGCGCTGGCTGAGGTGGCTGGCGTGGACATCGGCCAGGGCCTGCTCGACGATGGCGCGGTCGGCCTTGCCGAAGGGCGCCAGTGCCGACAGCCAGGGTGTGCGGCCCAGTGCAACGGCTTCGAAGACACTGATGGCGTCCTGGGTGTCGGCTTGTTGCTCGACCAGTGCCAGCTGTTGGGCGATGCGCCGGCGTGGCAGTTTCGCCAAAGGTTCCCCGAGCAAGTGCACCTTGCCCGTGGTGGGCGTGCGCAGGCCAGCGAGCAGCTTGAGCAGGGTGGATTTGCCCGAGCCGTTGGGGCCGACGATGCCGAGGGTTTCACCGGGGCGCACGGCCAGGTCGATACCCTGCAGCACCTGGCGCTCACCCAGGCGCAGGCTCAAGCCTTGGCAGGCGAGCGGGGCGACTTGCAGCGCATTGATCACGGTCATGGGCGCCCCCGGCGGCTGACCAGAATCAGCGCAAACACCGGTGCGCCGATCAGCGCGGTGACCACGCCCACGGGGATCACCTGGCCGGCGATCAGGGTGCGCGAAAGGATGTCGGCGACGATCAGGAAAAGCGCACCGCCAAGGGCGCTGGCCGGCAGCAGGCGGCTGTGGCCGGGGCCGAGCAGCAGGCGCAGGGCGTGGGGGATGACCAGGCCGACGAAACCGATGGCGCCGACGATCGACACCATCACCGCGGTCACCAGCGCCGTGCAACTGATCAGCAGCAGCTGGGTGCGGCGTACCGGCACGCCCAGCGAGGCGGCGGAATCGACGCCGAAGGTGAAGGCGTCCAGGGCGCGGCGGTGCCACAGGCACACCGCAAGGCCAAGCACGGCCACCGGCAGTGCCAGCCACACCGACGGCCAGCGCACGCCGCTGAGGTTGCCCAGCAGCCAGAACAGGATGCCGCGCGCCTGCTCGGCGGTGGCCGACTTGGTGATCAGGAAGGCGGTCAGGGCGTTGAACAGTTGCGACCCGGCAATGCCTGCCAGGATCACCTGAGCATTGTTGTGGCTGCTGGCGCTGGCACGCGACAACAAAAGCACCAGGCCGAACGCCGCCAGCGCGCCGATGAAGGCGCCGCCGGACAGTGACAGCGCTGCGCCGCCGAGGCCAAGCAGGCCGACCGCCACGGCGCCGGTCGAGGCGCCTGCGGACAGGCCCAGCAAGTAGGGCTCGGCCAGCGGGTTGCGCAGCAGCGCCTGCAGCACCACGCCGCAGGTGGCCAGGCCCGCGCCGCAGGCGGCGGCGACCAGGGTGCGCGGCAGGCGGTAATTCCAGACGATGCCGGCGTCGATCGGGTCGAGGGCGTGGCCGGCCTGCCACAGCTGGTTGGCCAGCACCTGCCAGACCAGGTCGATGCTCAGGCGCGTTTCGCCGATGGCGATGCCGGCGAGCATGGCCAGCAGCAGGGCGGCCAGCGCGGCAATGGCGAGGGGCAGCAGGCGGCTCATGGTTGTGGCGCTTGGCCGCTGGCGAAGGCTGCGGACAACCGTTCAAGGCCGCGGAACAGGCGAATGCCGGCCTGCATGGCGTCGGCATCGAGAACGATAATGCGGCCGTTCTTCACGGCGTCCATGTTCTTGGTTACCGGGTCGCTGCGCAGGAATTCGAGCTTCTTCTGGAAGTCGTCGGCGGGGAAGCGGCGGCGGTCCATGCGGGCGATGATCAGCCAGGTGGGGTTGGCTTTGGCCAGGGTTTCCCAACCCACGGTGGGCCATTCTTCGCTGGACTCGACCACGTTGCGCACGCCCAGGGTCTGCAGCATGAAGTCGGCCACGCCCTGGCGGCCGGCGACGTAGGGGTCGATCTCAAGGTCGGCGCTGGAGAACCAGAACAGCGCGCTGGTGCCGGCAAGGTCCTTGCCGGCCAGTTGCTGTCTGGCATGCTCCAGCTGGCCCTTGAGTTGCGCGTTCAGCGCCGTGCCACGGTCCTGCACGTCGAAGATCTCGGCCAGCTGGCTGACGCTCTTGTAGATGGTCTCGACCTTGAACGGCTGCAGGCGGGTGCCGTCGGCGCCGACCAGGTTGTCCTTGCCTTCGCAGTCGGACGGCAGCAGGTAGGTGGGGATCTTCAGCTCGGCGAACTGCTCGCGGGTGCCGACCACGCCCTGGGCGCCGACCATCCACTCGAACTGTACGGCCACCAGCTGCGGGCGTTTGCCCACCACGGCTTCGAAGCTGGGGTCGTTGTCGGCCAGGCGTTCGACCTTGTCGTTCTGCGTCTTGAACTCGGGCAGCACGTTGTTGAACCACAGCGAGGTGCCGGCCAGTTTGTCGCCCAGGCCCAGCGCATAGAGCATCTCGGTGCCGGCCTGGCCGATGGTCACGGCGCGCTCGGGCGCCTGGGCGAAGGTTTGCGGCACGCCGCAGTTTTCGACGGTGAGCGGGTAGTGCGTGGCGGCGGCCTGGGCCAGGCCGGTCAGCGACATGGCGGCGAGCAGGGTGGCGATACGGGGCAGCATGGTCGGGCGATCTCCTGTCGAAGGGTGCACGGAATGAGCACGGACAGGCATCGCCAGGCTTCGGGCAGGGCGCCCGAGGCAACTAACGGATGGCCATCCCGGACACCCCGCCGGTTGGTGAACATGTGCCGGCAGGTCTCCTGACTGGTGCGTCCTGGCCCTGCGCCAGCCTTCCCGGACACACAGTCCAGTGGCATCGATGGCGCGGGCTCGGCACCTACAGTTGCGGGGGCAGTTCCCTTTGGCGCGCGGGTGGCGGCCTGGGGATTCCCTATTAATTCCGAGTGGAAACCGGCGGGCGGCATGGTAGACCATCACCCGCCGGGTGAAAACGCCTTTACAGGTATTTGAGCCAGGCGATGTCGCGCCGGCGTGCCTTCAGGCGGGCGAACCCACGCACCGGCAGGTACAGCGCCGCCGCCAGCAGCACGGCACTCAGCCACACAGCAGTGATGCCATCGAAGCCGAAATAGTCGCCGTGGTTGCGGCCCAGCAGCGCCACGCTGGCCAGGTACAGCAGCTTTAGCACGTACAGGTGCAGCAGGTAGAAGAACATCGGCGCGGCGCCGAACACCGCCAGCAGGCTGATCCAGCGGGCGGACCCTGCGCGCTCGAAGCCGCGCAGCAGCAACAGGCCGGTGCCCAGGGTCAGGGCGAGGAACAGCAGTGACGGCGGGTATTTGGTGATGTTGAAGAAGCTCATCAGGGTTTGCGTGACGCTCGGGTAGCTGCTCCATGGCGCTTCGCCGTAGCCGTTGAGCAGGCGCAGCACGACGAAACCGAGCAGTGCGGCGCTGCCGGCCAGCAGCAAGCGGTGCTGGCGCTCGGCGGCATTGCTGGTGCGGGCAAACCACGGGCCCAGGCCATAACCCAGGGCGATCACGCCAATCCACGGCAGCACCGGGTAGGAGGTGCGCAGGCGCAGGCTGTCGGTCGCTTGCAGCCAGCCACGGTCATGCAGGATCGCCCAAGGTACGTGCAGCGCCGACTCCGGGCCGAAATGCAGGCCATCGAGCAGGTTGTGCCCGGCCACGATCAGCGCACCCAGCGCCAGCAGTGCCGGGCGCGGCAGCCACACCAGCAGCGACAGGGCGATCATGCTGATACCGATGGCCCAGATCACCTGCAGGTAGATAACGCTCGGCGGCAGTTGGAAGGTCCAGGCGAAGTTGACCAGGGTGAACTCCAGCGCCACCAGGAACAGCCCGCGCTTGAACAGGAACGCCGAGACGTCGCTGCGGCCCTGGTACTTCTCGCCGTACAGCCAGGCCGACAGCCCGGTCAACAGCACGAACACCGGCGCGCACAGGTGGGCCAGGGTGCGGCTGGCGAACAGGCTGGGGTCGGTGGCGTCGATGCTCATCGGGTCGCTGACCTGGCGGTGCAGGAAGAAGGTTTCGCGCACGTGGTCGAGCAGCATGAACAGGATCACCAGGCCGCGCAGGGCATCGATGCTCTGCAGGCGCTGGGTGAGCAGGGTGGGGGAGGCGGTGGCGCTGGTCATCGGCAAGGGGTCGCAGGCAGGAATGAATGTCAAATGAAACGTTATCTTATAACTATTTGTCTTGTGCTGAACAGAGGCTCGGGTGGGTAAATCTGCATGCCCGCCAGCAGCGAGTGCCATCTAATGGCGATTGGCCTGCTCGGGCCACTTGTGCTTTGGCGAGCATTGGCGGATACAGGCAGGCCGCGTGACGATGAATGTTATTTGCCGACAAGGACTGCCATGAAACCCACCCATCTGCTGCTGGCCTCATTGCTGCTGGCGTTGCCGTGCGCCTCGGCCCTGGCCGACAGCTGCCGCAAGAACATCCAGGGCGGCGAGGATTGCCGCTATAGCGACGGCACTACCTCAACCAGTCGCGCCAATATCATGGGCGGCTTCGATACCACCTACAGCGACGGGCGCCGGTCCAGCAGCCGCTCGAATATTCAGGGTGGGCTGGATACCACCTACAGCGACGGCAGTTCTTCCAGCAGCCGCTCGAACATCCAGGGTGGGCAGGACACGCGCTACAGCGATGGCCGCTCTTCCAGCAGCCGGGCGAATATCCAGGGTGGGCAGGATACGCGCTACAGCGACGGTAGCTCTTCCAGTAGTCGGTCGAATATCCAGGGTGGGCAGGACACGCGTTACAGCGGTGGTAGCGGTGAGCGTGATCAGGGGCGGCGGTGGTAAAGGCTGCAGTGTGTTCGGCTGGACATCTTCAGCGCCTATCAGATCGAGCGCCGCCCGCGCGGCGCATCGCTGGCAAGCCAGCTCCCACATTTGTTTCGGGCCAATGATGCCTGTTAGGGTACCGCTGCCCGCCTTGGTGCATGTCTGAAGTCAGGCGCAGGGCCATCAGCGCCCACTTCGAAATCGAGTCGGGCCCACAAGGCGTACAGCGATGAAATCACAGGAGTGACTGGCCCGAAACAGATGTGGGAGCTGGCTTGCCAGCGATGCGCCGCGCGGGCGGCGCTCGATCTCAAGAGCGCTGCAAAGCTATCGCCTTGCACCTACCCGCCCACACCCCCTCACGCCGCCCGCTCCAGCACATCCAGCAACTCGACAAACTCCTGCGCCAGCCGGTGGCGCGGCGCCAGGTGCACCAAGGGCACCGCCGCTTCATGGGACTCGCGCATCTTGATCGAGTTGCTCAGGTACACCGGCAGCACCGGCAGCCCTTCGCCGCGCAACTGGTCGACCAGGGTCTGGTGCAGGGCGGTGCGCCCGGCGAACTGGTTGACCACCACACCTTCAACCTGCAACTCGGCATTGTGGTCCTGGCGCAGTTCGTCGACCTCGGCCATGACGTTGAGCAGCGCCTGGCGCGAGAAGCTGTCGCAGTCGTAGGGGATCAGCAGGCGCTCGGCGGCCACCAGGGCGCTGAAGGTGTAGAAGTTCAGCGCCGGTGGCGTGTCGATGTAGATCCGCTCGTAGTCCGCCGACAACTCCACCAGCAACTTGCGCAGCTTGTTGATCTTGAACTTGCTTTCCAGCTTGCCTTGCAGGTCGGCAAGGTCGGGGCTGGCGGTGATCAGGTGCAGGTTGGCGTAGCGGGTTTCGGTGATGGCCACGCGGTGCTTCTTGCCGGTGGCCGGCGCGGGGGCAAGGGTCTGGCGGAAGAAATCGGCGATGCCCGCCGGGATGTCGTGGTTGACCAGGCCGGTCAAGTAATAGGTGGCGTTGGCCTGGGGGTCGAGGTCCACCAGCAGGGTGCGATAACCTTCGGCGGCACTGGCGGCGGCCAGGTTACAGGCAATGCTGGACTTGCCTACACCGCCTTTCTGGTTGAACACGACACGACGCATGGCTGAATCATCCTTGAGGGAAAATGGCAGATCAGGGTCAATCCTATGACCGAAAGGTGACAGTTTTAAGACAAGGCTTGTTACATGTCCTGCCGGCGTCGTGCACCAGGGCGTAAAGCGCCACTGTCATGGAGCGGCTTGCTGCAACGCCTGGAGTTCATCCTCCACCTCTTGCATGCGCGCTTCGACCAAGGCCTGCACTTTCGGGTCCCTGGCGCTCTCGCGCATCAGCGCGGTCAGTTTTTCGCTCAGCCGCTTGCCTTCATCGGTCTCGCCCAGCGCCTTGGCCTTGGCCGGGTCGCGGGTGGCGGCGACGATGGTGTCGAATTCGCCATCGTCGAAGTTCTTTTCGCTGTAGAGCCGATACAGGTCCTGGCGCTGGTCCTCGACGGTCAGGTGCTTGCGCAGCACCGTCTTGATCTGCTCTTCGGGCAGCTTGGGGTGGGTCACGGCCAACAGCTGCGCCATGCGCCCGATGTTGTGCTCGTAGGCTTCCTGCAGGGGCAGGCTGGAGCGGATCTTTTCTTCGCGGCTGGGTGCCTGGTCGCAGGCGGCGAGGGCGGTGAGCAGCAGCAGGGGCAACAGCAGTCTTGGCAAGCGGGGCATGGGGCAGGGGCCTTGGGTACGGTCAGGCTGGCGAGTGTACTGCAAGCAGGCCCGCCGCCAGCAGGGGCCTGCATGAAATAGGCGTCAGACCAGCAGCGCCGACCAGGTCGACACCAGCAGCAACCCCGCCAGGCTCTGGTTGAACCGGCGCAATGCCCGGGGCGAATTCAGCCAGCGCGCGCTGCCAGCACCCAGCAGCGCCCAGGCGGTCATGCTCGGCAGGGCGATCAGCAGAAACACCAGGGTCAACCACCACAGCGGCAGGGCCGGGGTGGCGAACAGGCTGATCATCGCCAGCGCCATCAGCCAGACCTTGGGGTTGACCAGCTGCAGGGTGGCCGCCTGCCATGGGCCGAAACCTGCATTGCCACTGGCCTGCAGCGGCGCACCGGCGCTGCGCAGCATGCGCCAGGCCAGCCAGCTCAGCCACAGCGCGCCCGCCCAGCCGAGTAGCTGTTGCGCCAGCGGGTGATCAAGCAGCAGTTCGCCCAGGCCCAGGCCAACCAGCAGCACCACCGCAGCCGCCGCGCCACAGGCCGCCACGGTGGGCGCCAGGCTGGCGCGCACGCCGTGCTGGGCACCCTGGGCGAGGATCAGCAGGTTGGTCGGCCCCGGGCTGATGCTGGAGGCCAGGGCGAAGAGGACAAAGGGTAAAAGGCTGTGGGACATGATCGAGGCTCCGGTTGATCGTGGCCTCATGTTCGCAACCGCCCTGGCTTCAGTCTGGAAGGTTTGAGCAGCGTTTGCGGTAATCCGCTGGCGTGAGCCGGTAGGCGCGGCGGAACCAGCGGCCCAAGTGGCTCTGGTCGGCGAAACCGAGGGCCGTGGCGACCTCGGCCGGGTTCTGGCCACGGGCCAGCAGCTGCCGCGCCCGGGCCAGGCGCAGTTGGATCAGGTAGGCATGCGGGGCCAGGCCGTAGGCGGCCTTGAAGGCGCGGGTCAGGCGGAAGCGATCGACGCCGCAGACCCGCGCCAGGTCGTCCAGGCCGATGTCCTGGTCGAGGTGCGTATGCAAGTAGTCGCGGGCCACTTGCGCGGTCAGCGGCAGGCGCGGGTCAGGGTCGAGGCGCCGGCGCCACTGCAGGTGGCCGGTGAGGCAGGCCAGCAGGTCGTCGATGGCGGTCTGGCGGACGATGCGCAGGTCCTGCTGGTGCAAGGCGTTGAATGCGCGGCTGGTAGCGCCAGCCAGCCGCGTATCACAGTGCAGGGTGGCGGCGAAGCTGGGGAGGGCGTCGCTGGGTGCCTGCTCGAACAGCGTGCGCAGTTGGTTTTCCAGCCAGTGGCTGTCGAGGTACAGGGTGGAGTAGGTGAAGCCTTCGGCGGTGGGCGCCAGGCCGTCATGCAGGTCGCCGGGCTCGAGCAGGAACACCTGGCCGGGTGTGCTTTGGTGGCGCACCCGGCGGCAGTTGAACTGCTGCACGCCCTGTTCGGTGACGCCGACCAGGAAGCTGTCGTGCCAGTGCGGGTCGTAGGCATGGCCGGTGAAATGGGCGCGGACCGACTCGATGCCGGTGTCGGCGTCCTGTTTGAGTTCGATCCAGTGGCTCATGGCGAGGGCCGGTTGCGGTGGGTGCTCGACCATAACGCAGAACCGGCCCTGGGGTTTAGAACGATTGTGCAGCGCTTAACGCTGGGCGAATGCCAGGTTGATGCCCAGGCCGGCGAACGAGGCGGCAAAGCCCCGGCGCAGCCAGGCCTGCACCTTGGGCGAGTCGATCACCGCGCGGCGGAACAGGTGGGCGAGCAGGCCATAGAGCACGAACACGACGAAGGTCATCAGCATGAATACCGCGCTCAGGCCGAGCATCTGCACCACGGCGGAACCGGCGTGGGGGTCGATGAACTGCGGCAGGAAGGCGAGGAAGAACAGGGTCAGCTTGGGGTTGAGGATGTTCAGCAGGCAGGCCTTGAGCACCAGATGGGCGGCAGCGGCCGGCGGGGCCTTTTCATCCACGGCGAAGGCTGCGCGATCACGCCAGGTGGCGTAGGCCAGGTACAGCAGATACGCGACCCCGGCGAACTTCAGCCCCTGGAAGGCCAGGGCGCTGGCGTGCAGCAGCGCCGACAGGCCGAGCACCGAGGCCAGCAGGTGGGGCACGATCCCCAGGGTGCAGCCCAGGGCAGTCCACAAACAGGCGCGACGCCCGGCCACCAGGGCGCTGGAAACGGTGAGAATCACCCCGCTGCCAGGGATCAGCACGATGATCAGGGCGGTGAGCAGAAATTCCAGGCTCGGCATGGGTGACAGCTCCTTGCAGTCGGGGGAAGCGCCACTATACGCCGGGGCCGACAGGCTGCAATACACCCTCCGGGCGCAGCGTGGCGAAGCGTTCGCGCAGCCAGCCGTGCAGCTGCGCCACTGCGGGGGTGAGCTGCTTGCGGTGCGGGCATACCAGGGTGACCGGGGTCGGCTCGCCGGGGTGTTCGGGCAGCAGGATCTCCAGGGCGCCGGCGGCGATGTCGGCGCTGACGTCCAGCCACGACTTGTAGACGATGCCTTCGCCTTCCAGGGCCCAGCGCCGCACCACGTCGGCGTCGTCGCTGAACAGCGGCCCGCGCACCTGCACGGTGCGGTTGCCCAGGCGCCATTTGTCGTACACCCGGCTCTGTTGCGAGTACAAAAGGCAGTCGTGCTGTTGCAGTGCTTCGGGCGTTTGCGGCCGGCCGTGGCGGGCCAGGTAGTCGGGGGCGGCCACCACCACCCGGCGGTTCCACGGCGCCAGGGGCAGGGCGATGTAGTTGGCGTCTTCGTTGAGGCCGTAGCGGATGGCGACGTCCACCGGGTCGCGGTAGAAGTCGGCCATCTGGTCGGAGAGCAAAAAGCGCAGGCTCAAGCCCGGGTGCTCGCGGCGAAACGCACTGAGCCAGGGCCGTAGCAGGTTGCGCCCCAGGTCCGAGGGGGCGGCCACCTGCAGCACGCCACGCAGGCTGCTGTGGTTGCCGTGCAGGTCTTCGCGGCCCTGGCGCAGGGTGTCGAGCACGCGCTGGGCGGTGGGCAGGTACAGCTCGCCCTCGGCGGTGAGACGCAGGCTGCGGGTGGTGCGGGCGAACAGGCGCACATCGAGCTCGCGCTCCAGGCGCTTGATCGCCGCCGCCACCTGGCCGGGCAGCAAGTCGGCCTCGTGGGCGGCGGCGGTGAAGCTGCCCAGGGCGCTGGCACGGGCGAACAGTTCCAGGTCGGTGATGCGCAGCATTTTCACTCCAGGGATGAAAGTGTTGCTGCATTGTGCTGGTTTTTCTTTGCAGCCGGGAAGATAAGATGCGCCTCAATCCCGATCATCCAAGGAGTCACCGTAGATGGACACCGTTGCCCTGGCCAAGCGCCGCTACACCACCAAAGCCTACGATGCCAGCCGTCGAATCCCCCAGGCCACCATCGATGCGCTGCTCGAGCAATTGCGCCACAGCCCGTCCTCGGTCAACTCGCAGCCCTGGCACTTCATCGTTGCCGACACCGATGAAGGCAAGGCGCGCCTGGCCAAGAGCACCGAGGTGGGATTTGCCTACAACACGGCGAAGATCCTCAATGCCTCCCATGTGATCGTGTTCGCTACGCGCACCGACATGACCGAGGCGCACCTGCAGGCAGTGCTGGAGCAGGAAGGCAAGGACGGTCGTTTCCGCAGCGACGAGGTCAAGGCCGGGCAGGACCAGAGCCGCCGCTTCTACGTCAACCTGCACCGCCACGACAACAAGGACCTGCAGCACTGGATGGAGAAGCAGACCTACCTGGCCCTGGGCACCGCGCTGCTGGGCGCCGCCGCCTACGGGCTGGACGCCACGCCGATCGAAGGGTTCGACTTCAAGGTGATGGACGCCGAACTGGGGCTGCGTGAGCGCGGCTTTACCAGCGTGGTGGTGTTGAGCCTGGGGTACCACAGCGAGGAAGACTTCAATGCCGGGCTGGGCAAGTCGCGGTTGCCTGCTTCCGAGGTGTTCACTTTCCTCTGAAGTAGAGGCGCCGCCATGCGGCGCTTTCGCCGGCAAGCCGGCTCCCACGGGTTCAGCATCAGCCTTCAGGGCCGCGCGGTCATTGTGGGAGCCGGCTTGCCGGCGAATGGGCCGCATCGCGGCCCCAGTGGCGCCTATTCGATCCTCCTGTTCATTCCCCTCCATACCATAGATCAGCGCCTTGGCCAGGGCGCTGAAGGCGTCCGGGTCGCAGACGCCTGGACCTAATGCGATGACCCGGTGAAGCCATCCCTGAGGTTTTTCCCCGACAACGCAGTAACTTCCGGCAGGCGCGTGGGATCGTTCCTAGGCTGGCCGGGCTGAAGCAATTAGTTTCAAACTCGGAAATGTCTTACGGATGCGGGGCGTTCACTGGCAAGACGGTTCTGAAAAAGAGCGGCTGCGGGCCGAGAGAATTGCAGGGTATGGTAAATACTCATGCCCCCACTGTTGGAGGATCTTTCCTTGTCCAACCCCACCGCCTCGCAGCTGATCGATGCCCGTATCGCCGCCTTGACCGACTGGCGAGGTCCCCGTCTTGCGCAAGTGCGCGCCCTGATCCGCCGGGCCGATCCGATCGTGCGTGAGGAAGTGAAATGGCGTGGCACGCCCGTCTGGTTCCATGCCGGTGTCCTCTGTACCGGCGAATGCTACAAGGACAAGCTGAAGCTGACATTCCTCAAAGGCGCGGAACTTGCGGACCCGGCTGGTTTGTTCAATGCCAGCTTTGAAGGCGGCACGCGACGCGCCATCGATCTGTTCGAAGGCGACCGCCTCAATGAGCGGGCGTTCATGGCGCTGATTCGGGCAGCGGTGATCTTCAATCTGGGCTGAGTGTTCACAGGGTCTGGGCATGGCAAGGGTGTAGACGATCAGCGCCATGCTCAGGTACATCGCCGCGAACTGGCCGAAGATCGGCCACCCGACCCGAGGAACTGCGGCAGGACTGCGTCGCAGTATTGCGCGCCAGCAACTGACGCAGGCCAAGGTAGATCAGGTAGCTGGCATCGAGCAGCTTGAGCACCAGGAAGGCTGCGTGTGCCTGTTCGCCGGCTTGCCGGCGAACCGCGCTCACTGATTACCAGAGCGCCGCAGCGGCCGCGCCAATCACCCGCCCGAACACCGCGATCGCCTGGTCTACCTCGGCCTCGCTGGTGTAGCGGCCGATACTCAGGCGCACACTGTTGCGCGCCCGGCATTCATCCAGGCCGAGGGCCAGCAGCACATGGGAGGCCGCATTGCTCGCCGAGTTGCACGCCGAGGTTGTGGACAGCGCAAGTTCGTTGGCCAGCAGGCGGCTGTTGAAGCCGCTGGCGTCAATACACAGGTTGAGGGTATGGGGAATGCGTTGTACGGCGCAGCCATTGAGCGACACGCCCGGCAGCGCCAGCAGGCCGTCGCGCAGGCGCCGGGCCAGTTGCTCAAGGCGCTGGTGCTCGCTGTCCCCTGGCTGGCCGGCCAGGGCGAAGGCGCTGCCCATGCCGACGATCTGGTGGGTGGCCAGGGTACCGGAGCGCAGCCCGCGCTCATGGCCGCCGCCGTGCATCTGCGCACGCAGGCCGTTGCGGGCGCGGGGGCCGACATAAAGCGCGCCGATGCCCTTGGGGCCATACACCTTGTGCGCCGAGAACGACATCAAGTCGACCGCTTGGCTGGCCAGGTCGATCAGCACCTTGCCCACCGCCTGGGCCGCGTCCACATGCAGCAGGGCGCCGTGTGCGCGTACCCGCGCGCCGATGGCGGCGAAGTCGGTGAAGGTGCCCAGTTCGTTGTTCACCGCCATCAGCGACACCAGCCGGGTGTCCGCCCGCAGCGCTGCCTGCACGGCGTCGGGCTGGATCAGGCCCTGGGCGTCAGGTGCCAGGCGAGTTACCGCCCAACCCTGGCGTTCCAGCTCGGCCGCGGTGTCGAGCACGGCTTTGTGTTCCAGCTGGCTGGTGATCAGGTGCCCGGGCTGTAGGTAGCTTTGGGCGACACCCTTGAGGGCAAGGTTGTTGGATTCGGTGGCGCCGGAGGTCCACACCAGGTCCTCGGGCTGCGCGCCGACTCGCTCGGCCACCTGACGGCGGGCCTGCTCTACCACTTCGCGGGCGGCCTGGCCGAAGCTGTGGCCGCTGGAGGCGGGGTTGCCGAAGTTGGCGGCACGGCCCAGGCAACCGAGCATGGCCTCGATGACCCGGTCATCGACAGGGGTGGTGGCGGCGTAATCGAAATAGAGGGGGGCGTTGTGCATAGCGAGGGCTTGTCCGTGCGGGACGCCGTCAGTCGGCATCCATGTACGGCATGTTACGAGGCCTGATGGGCAAAGGTTTTTCCTATTGCTCGCCCGTCAGGTTGTTTCAGAATAATTTCTTCTATGATGCCCAAGGTTCGGAGAAATAAATTCTCCTCTTTCTGCCTATCAAGTCACAACCATTGCCACGGCGCCTGTTTTTTCACCATTACCAGCACCATCAGGAACATCCCGGCGAATCCGATCACACCCATCCACATCCAGTAACGGTAGAGCCGGTGGTAGCGCGGGCAAAGCGGGGAGTGCGCCTCGGCGGCCTGGGCGGCGAGGGCCTGCAGACGGGTTTGCAACAACAGCACCGGCAACCACAGCGCACCCACACCGAAGAAGATCGCCAGCGCGGCGCGCAGCCAATCCATCGACCAGTCCATACCTGCCATGCGCACCATGGCATAGCCGGTCAACAACTGCAGGACGCCGGCCGGGGTGGTGATCCAGGCGTCGAAGCGCACCACCATCCTGGCCACGGCGGCGATCACCCGCGCATCGCCCGTGCGGTGGGCGGCGATCAGGTACAGGTAGGAGCCCATGCCGAAACCGAACAGGAACACGGCGGCGATCACATGCAGGTATTTCAGCAGCAGGTAATCCATTTCAGCTGCGCCCCTGCTGGAAACTGACGCTATAGCGGATCTTGTCCGGCGCGTCGATGGCCGCCAGGTATTGCGCAACGCTGATCTCGCCCACGCAGGGGCGCGCACCTGCTGCTGGTTGATAGCCTTCGGTCAGCCTGGCCATCAGCGCGACTGCGGCGCAGCTGGGGATCTCGGGGCCTTTGTCATTGGTTGCGCTGACCTGGGCACGCAGGCGCAGGGGCTGGCCATTTTCGTCCAGGCCGCGCACGTCCAGGTACATCGCGCTCTTGCCATCGCCCCAGCGCTCGAAGCGCAGGCCCAGGCGGTGCAGGCGCCGCGCCCAGGGCAATGGGTCGCGTACCAGCCCGTACTTCACCAGCAGCGCCAGTGCCGCGTTGGCCAGGCCGCCGGCCATCAGCCCGGCACCGGCCTTGAACGCCAGGGTGCGCGCACCGTAACGGCTGGCGAAGATGTCCATGTCCGGCACGTCGACATTGCTCAGCAAGCGCCAGCCCAGGCCTGGCAGGTGGCGCAGTTGCAGGCCGAGCCAGCCGTCGACTTCACAGGGCTGGCCAGCGCGCCACTGGCGGATCGGCCGCCCGGCATAGGCGAGCACGCCTTCGATGGTGGACAAGCCGGGCATCTTGGCTGAGGAGGAAATGCCGTGCTCGATCGACTCGATGTGGCTGAAGCGCTGGCGTTGTTCGTCGAGGATTGCCGACGACAGGCTGGGTACCGAGCTGCAGCCACTGAGCAGCGCCACACCCGCCTGGCGGGCGCGGGCGTCGAGCTGGGCGATGCCGTTGACGAACAGCCGGCAGTCGGCCAGATCGCAATAGCTGGCGCCGGCCTCGATGCAGGCCTCGGCGACGCGGTAGGGCTGGCCCTGGAATGGCCCGCCGGTGTGGATCACCCAGTCGATGCCCAGTTCGCGCAGGGCCTCGGCGAAACCGGGGGCCATGGCATCACCGCACCAGCTGCCGTGCAGCGATGCGCCAGAGCTGCTGAGCTGTGCGCCGAGCTGGGCGAGCTGCCGAGCGTTGCGTCCGGCGATGACCAGTTGCACGCCCGGCATCTGGTTCAAGTGGCGGCTGATGATGCGCCCGAAGTTGCCGTAGGCGCCGATCACCAGGGTCCTGATAGCCATGCTGCGTTCCTTGTGCCGTGAATCTGGAATGCCCGGGGCAGGGCGGCGCAAGGTTTACCGAAAGGTCGGGGCATTGCAAGCGCGGCGGGGCCGGTGCCGCAGTGCTCAGGCGTTTTCCAGGGCCTTCTGTTCCTGGCTGGCGACCCGCTCGCACAGTTCGATGATCTGCTCGCGCATCCAGCGATTGGCCGGGTCCTGGTCGGTGCTCTCGTGCCAGTACAGGTGGGTTTCCAGGGCCGGCACTTCCACCGGCAGCGGCTGGTGGCGCAACTGGTGACGGCGGGCGAAGCGCTCGGGCACGGTCATGACCATGTCGGTCTGCTGCAGCACCTGCGAAGCCATCAGGTAGTGTTGCGAACGCAGTGCCACGCGGCGCTGCACGCCCATCTTGCCCAGGGCCAGGTCAACGTAGCCCAGGCCGTTGCGGCGGCTGGAAATATGGATGTGGGTCATGCCCAGGTAACTGTCGAGGGTCAGCGCGCTGTCAGCCAGCGGGTGGCCTGGGCGCATGGCGCAGACGTAGCGGTCCTGCATCAGCTTGACGTGGCGTACCTGCGGGTCGGTGTTAAGCGGTGCGTCCACGGCGAAGTCCAGGCGCCCGGCGGCCAGCTCCTTGGTGGTTTCGCGGCGCTTGCACGGGAAGCTCTCGATCACCAGCGCCGGGGCCAGGCGGCGCAGGCGCTGGAACAGCGGCGGCAAGATCACCGCCTCGGTGAGGTCGGTCATGCTTATGCGGAAGGTCTTGCTGGCCTGCAGCGGGTTGAAGATGCGGCTCTCTTGCACCGAAGTGCGCAGCAGCGACAGGGCGTTGCGCACCGGGCCGATGATGTTCTGCGCCATGGGCGTGGGCACCATGCCCTGGGCGGTGCGCACGAACAGCGGGTCGTTGAAGGTCTCGCGCAGGCGCGACAGGGCGTTGGACACCGCCGGCTGGGTGATGCCGACAATCTGCCCGGCGCGGGTCAGGTTGGCTTCGGTGTAGATGGCGTCGAAGACGATGAACAGGTTGAGGTCGACCTTGCTGAGGTTCATGGCGCCGCTCTTCATTGGAATTATCAGCCGATCATATATCGGTTATGAATGTTAATACACAGTGAAAATAGACTAGGTGGATGAAGGGTGGCTGTTCTAGGCTGCGTCCATGTTCTTCATTGACTGAAGGTAGCCCCGATGGATTTCGCCTATTCGCCCAAGGTCCAGGCACTGCGCGAGCGTGTCAGCGCATTCATGGACGCCTATGTGTACCCGGCCGAGCCGGTGTTCGAGCGCCAGGTTGCCGAAGGCGACCGCTGGCAGCCCACCGCGATCATGGAGGAACTCAAGGCCAAGGCCCGCGCCGAGGGCCTGTGGAACCTGTTCCTGCCCGAGTCGCAATACGGCGCGGGGCTGACCAACCTCGAATACGCGCCGCTGGCCGAGATCATGGGCCGCTCGCTGCTGGGGCCGGAGCCGTTCAACTGCTCGGCGCCGGACACCGGCAACATGGAAGTGCTGGTGCGCTACGCCAGCGAGGCGCAGAAGCGCCAGTGGCTGGAGCCGCTGCTGCGCGGCGAGATCCGCTCGGCGTTTGCCATGACCGAGCCGGACGTAGCCTCGTCGGATGCCACCAACATGGCTGCCACGGCCGTGCGCGACGGTGACGAATGGGTGATCAACGGCCGCAAGTGGTGGACTTCCGGCGCCTGCGATCCGCGCTGCAAGGTGATGATCTTCATGGGCCTGTCCAACCCCGACGGCCCGCGCCATCAGCAGCACTCGATGATCCTGGTGCCCACGGACGCGCCGGGGGTGAAGATCGTCCGCCCGCTGCCGGTGTTCGGCTACGACGACGCGCCCCACGGCCACGCCGAGGTGCTGTTCGAGAATGTGCGCGTGCCCTATGACAACGTGCTGCTCGGCGAGGGCCGTGGCTTCGAGATCGCCCAGGGCCGCCTTGGCCCAGGCCGTATCCACCACTGCATGCGCTCGATCGGCATGGCTGAGCGCGCCTTGGAGCTGATGTGCAAACGCTCGGTCGAGCGCACTGCCTTTGGCAAGCCACTGGCGCGGCTGGGCGGCAACATCGACAAGATCGCCGACTCGCGGATGGAGATCGACATGGCCCGGCTGCTGACGCTCAAGGCCGCGTACATGATGGACACCGTGGGCAACAAGGTGGCGCGCAGCGAGATCGCGCAGATCAAGGTGGTGGCGCCGAACGTGGCGTTGAAGGTGATCGACCGGGCCATCCAGATGCATGGTGGGGCAGGTGTGAGCGGTGATTTCCCGTTGGCCTACATGTATGCGATGCAGCGCACCCTGCGCCTGGCCGATGGGCCGGATGAGGTGCACCGGGCGGCGATCGGCAAGTATGAGGTTGGCAAGTACGTGCCCAAGGAGATGTTGCGTAGCGGGCATTGAGCCCGTACTGGCAGACCCCGGGGCCGCTGCGCGGCCCTTCGCGGGTAAACCCGCTCCCACAGGTGTTGCGCGACCACTGTAGGAGCGGCCTTGTGCCGCGAAAGGGCTGCGCAGCAGCCCCGGCAATCTATGTGGTAACGCTGAGGCCGCTTTGCGGCCCTTTCCGGCCGGTCCGGCGCCCCGGCAAGGCCGCTCCTACAAAGACAGTTGCTCCCTCATGTGTGGGAGCGGGCTTGCCCCGCGATTGCCATTGCCTCAGACAGCAGCCGCCATCTTCGCACTCACCTGGCGACGACGATAAGCGCTGTCGCGGCTGGCCAGCCACCAGTACAGCGGCGTGGTCACCGCCAGGCCCACCAGCCAGGACAGGTCGGCGCCGTTGATGTAGGCGGACACCTGGCCGACATACAGCGGGGTGTTCATGAACGGGATCTGCACCACGATGCCGATGGCATAGGCCAGCAATGCCTGCGGGTTGTAGCGGCCGTAGATGCCACCATCGACCTTGAAGATCGACTGGATGTCGTAGTCGCCTTTATGGATGACATAGAAGTCGATCAGGTTGATCGCGGTCCACGGCACCAGCACTACCAGCAACACCAGCACCATATCGACGAAGTGGCCGATGAAGTCCGCCGAGGCGAACACCGCCACCACGCAGCAGGCGGCCAGCACCAGCAGCGACAGCACGGCGCGGCTCTTGGCGGTGGGGATCCAGCGGTGGGCGAAGGTCTGCACCAGGGTGATGATCGACAGCACCGCGCCATACAGGTTGAGGGCGTTGTGGCTGATCACGCTGAGCAGGAACAACACCAGCATCACCGGGCCGAGGGTACCGGTGGCGAGCTTGACGGCGTCCATGGTGTCCATGCCCGCAGGGATCGCCAGCACCGCGACGGCGCCGAAGATGAACGACAGGCTCGAGCCCAGCGCCGAACCCAGGTAGGTGGTCCAGAAGGTCGACGACACTTTCACGTCGGCCGGTAGGTAGCGCGAGTAGTCCGACACGTAGGGGGCGAAGGCGATCTGCCACAGCGCCGCCAGCGACACGGTGGCCAGCCAGCCGGCCAGGTTGAAGCTGCCGCGGGTGAGGAAGTCGTCGCTCTGCACATGGCTGAAGATGTAGCCGAAGCCCACCACTATGCCGATGCCCAGCACCCAGGTGCCGATGCGGTTGAGCACGTGGATGAAGCGGTAGCCGATGATGCCGATGATGCCCGAGCCCAGCGCGCCGACGACGATGCCCACCGGTACCGGCACGCTGTCGACCACGCCGTGCAGCGACTTGCCGGCCAGGACGATGTTGGAGGCAAAGAAGCCGATGTACATCACCCCGGCGATCACCACCACTAGCAGCGCGCCGAGCGAGCCGAACTGGGCACGGCTCTGGATCATCTGCGGGATGCCCATCTGCGGGCCCTGGGCCGAATGCAGCGCCATCAGCACGCCGCCAAGCAGGTGGCCGACCAGGATGGCGACGATGCCCCAAACCAGGTTGAGGTGGAACAGCTGCACGCCCAAGGCGCCGGTGACGATCGGCAGCGGGGCGATGTTGCCGCCGAACCACAGTGTGAACAGATCCCTTACCTTTCCATGGCGGTCTTGCGGCGGCACGTAGCCGATCGTGTGTTTCTCGATGAGGGGTGCCGAATTGGCTGCACTGGTCATGAATGACTCCAAGGCAAGGAGGGCGCAACCGAAGTTGCCGGGCGCGTGCCGACAAGGGGCGACGCGTTCTTGTTGGAGCGATGATGGCGGCGGGGCAGGCAAGGGGAAATTAGTAAATTTGTGCTCATGAACCTTAAAAAAGCTAAGGCTGGCAAAAGGTTAAGCGGGGGACGGTAGCAAGGTGGGTGCCAAGTGGCGGGAGGCAGTGGGAGGCGGCGCGATAGGGTTGGTTACTGAGGCCGGCATGGCTGTTGTTGGTGCGGCATGCACTTGAATCGAGCATGAGTTTTGAGTGGCCATGCCGGCCTCTTCGCGGGTAAACCCGCTCCCACAGTGATGGCGGTGTACCTGTGGGAGCGGCGGTTCGCCGCTGCGATTTACCCGCGAAGAGGTCGGCACAGGCAAGCGAGAAGCCGAAATGCCTACATCGGCAACAACCGATCCTGGATCACCTCTTTCATCACCAGCGTCGAGCTCAAGCGCTTCACATTGGGAATGCTGGTCAGCTGCTCGTCATACAGCTTCTGGAACGCCGGCAGGTCCTTGGCCACCACATGCAGCAGGTAATCCGGGTCGCCAAACAGCCGCTGCGCCTCGACGATCTGCGGTATCTGCGAAACCGCCGCTTCGAAGTCCGCCACCGGCTGGCGGGTAACCTCGCGCAGGGTGACGAACACCAGCGCGGCGAAGTTCAGGCCCAGGGCGCTGGGGGCCAGGCGGGCGTGGTAGCCGAGGATGGCGCCGGACTCTTCCAGCGCCTTGAGCCGGCGGTGGCAGGGCGACAGGCTCAAGCCCACGCGTTCGGCCAGTTCGGTGACCGACAGGCGCCCGTCTTTTTGCAGTTCGGCAAGGATTTTTCGATCGGTTCGGTCCATGAGGGAAGAATCTTCCAGATTGATGGCTGGGATGGGGAATATACGAAAGAAAATCCCCGGGCGATATCCGTAATCTTGCTTCCAACGAAACCCCTGTGGAAGGAAGATTCAGAGTGGCCATGAGTGTATTAGCGGCGTTCTGGGCCGTGTCCTTGCTGTTCGTGATCACCCCCGGTGCCGACTGGGCCTATGCCATTTCCGCCGGGATGCGTGGGCGCTGGGTGATGCCGGCGGTGGCGGGGATGCTCTCGGGGCATTTTCTGGTGACGCTGATCGTCGCGGCCGGGGTCGGCAGCCTTATCGCCGGGCACCCGCTGGCGCTGACCCTGCTGACCCTGGCGGGCTGCGTTTACCTGCTGTGGCTGGGCGGCAACCTGCTGCTGCGCCCGGCAGTGCCCGAGGCCGGGGAGGGTGGCGTGACGGACTCCGGGTCGCGCTGGGCGTTCAAGGGTTTCTGCGTGAGCGGCCTCAACCCCAAGGTGTTCCTGCTGTTCCTGGCGCTGTTGCCGCAGTTCACCGACCCGCAGGCGAGCTGGCCGGTGTGGTTGCAGATCCTGCTGCTGGGGCTGGTGCACCTGGCCAGTTCGCTGGTGGTGTACCTGATGGTGGGGTATGGCGCCAAGGCGGTGCTGCGTACTCGGCCGGCGGCGGCGCAGGTGGTCGGGCGGGTGTCGGGGATGGTGATGATCGTGATCGCGCTGGGGTTGATTGCGGGGCAGGTGCGCTGAGCGCAGGGCGGTAGCCAGCGCTTGCCAGTCGAGCGCCGCCCGCGCGGCGTTCGATCTGGCAGGCACTGCAGCATCAGGCGATGTAGCGCGCCATCACTTGGCTTTCAACACCTTCGGGTTCGAATTGCCCCAAACCGTGTAGAGGTCGGCCAGCAACGCCCCGTTGATGGTTTCAAGTTCTGCCTGGGTGATCTCGTCAGCCCCTTGCTTGCCGTACAGCACAACCTCATCGCCCGCCTTGACCCCCGGGATGTCGGTGACGTCGACCATCAGGGTATTCATGGTGACCTTGCCAATCACCGGCGCGCGCTTGCCATTGATCAGCACCGAGGCCTTGTTGGAGAAAGCCCGACGATAGCCGTCCGAGTAGCCTGCGGGAATGTTGGCCACCCGCGAGTCACGGCTCAGGGTGTAGGTGTGGTCGTAGCTGATGCCACTGCCGGCCGGGTAGCTGTTGACCGCTGCCACCTGCGACTTGAACTGCATGACACGCTCGAACTCCTCGTGCCCGCCCACCGGGTAGCCGTACAGCGCAGCGCCCGGGCGCACCATGTCCAACCAGCCTTCAGGCACCTCCAGGGTGGTGAAGGTGTTGGCGCAGTGCAGCAGCAGTTTGCTGCGTTCGAGCTTGGCCTGCCGGATCAGCAGCGCCGACTGCTCCTTGAATCGGGCAAGGCCCTTGAGCACATCCTCACGTTCCTCCACTGGGAAGTGGGTCATGATGCCGACCACGTCCAGATGCCCGAGGGTAGCCATGGCAACGGCGTCCTTGAGCCCTTGGGGCATGCCCATTTCCACGCCGTTGCGGCCCATGCCGGCGGAGTTGAGTGCCAGGTGCACCTTCAGCCGCTGGCCGCTGCGCTTGGCCAGGGCATCCAGTTGCTGCGCCACTTCCAGGTTGCCGACCAACTCGTCCATGGCATAGGGCAGCGCATCCTGCACCTCGCCCAGGCTGGCGATGCGCAGCCGCATGAGCCGCCCCTTGAAGCCTTTTTCGCGGACTACGCGTGCCTCTTCGTTGCTGGTAACGCCAATGCAGCTGACGCCCATGCGCATGGCCGCTGGCACCAGTAGCGCAATGCCGTTGCCATAGGCGTCGGCCTTCATGACCGCGCAGACCTGGCTTTTGCCGGCGACGAGCTTCTGGATACGCGCGATGTTGTGCTCGAAGGCAAGCGGGTCGATTTCCAGCCATGCGTTGCTGTGTGCCAGGGTCGCAGCAGTGGGTGCGTCGCTGCGGCCGGTGTCGAGCAAGGGGGCGGCGTGGGCGAAACTTGCACCGCTGGCGAGCAGCAGGGCGATGGCGATGCGGCTAAGGGCGTGTCGGGTCATGTCGGGGTTTCCGTTCTTGTTGGTAGGGCGGGCTGGCGGCGCTCTTGGCACCGCAACCCGCCCTCGGAAGTGTCCCGGATAGGCCGCAATGAAACCTGTCGTGATGGGGCTGGGCGGCGACCGATCGAGTCGTTGCAGACGCAGTCACGACAGCTCGCGCTGGGCCCTATTGGCGAGGCGAAAGATGAATGCCCGCGATCATGCAGCGCACCGAGCCACCCGCCATTTCGATCGTCGGCACGTCCAGTGGTACCAGCCGCGCCGAGCGCTCTATGCGTTGCCGCTGCTCGGCCGTGAGGCTGTTGAGTGCTCGGCGTGACAGCGCAAGAAGCCGCCCATCCCGCCCGGACAGCTCGATGGCGTTGCCCGCGAACTCGTTGATCTGTTGGTTGGTCAGGTCAATCACGTCTCGGCCGGATTCGATCAAGCGCATGCGTACCTCTTCGGCCCGCGCCTTGTTGGTGAAGGTGTCGAACCCCACCAGGGCGAACTCGGTCGCCACGCACATCAGCACGTTGGTGTGGTAGATCGGCGAGCCTTTTTCATCCGCCGTATCGAACACCATCGGCTCGAAATTGAAGTGGGTGCTGAACCGCTCGAGGGCTATCGGGTCGGCGCGGTTCGAGCGCGCGGTGTAGGCGACCCTGGACAAGTGGTCGAACACCATCGCACCCGTACCCTCCAGGAACAGCTCGTCTTGCTCCAGGCCCGAGTAGTCGATCACGTCCTGCACCCGGTACTCGTGCTTGAGCATCTCGATGACATCGGCCCGGCGCTCGCTGCGACGGTTCTTCGAGTACATCGAGTAGATGGCGACATGGCCACCCGGGTGGGTGGAGAACCAGTTGTTGGGGAACACCGAGTCAGGGGTGTCGTGCTCGCCCAGGTCATCGAACAGGTGAACCCGCACACCCTCGGCCATGAGCCGCTGCGCCGCCTGGGTGACTTCGTCACGCGCCACTTCGGCGAGGGTTGCCGTGGCGATGTCAGGGTTGGCGCTCTGGAAGGCGTTGTCTGCTGCGGTTTCCGGGTTGGGGGTAAAGGCATGTGGCCGGACCATGACCACTGCCGCAGGTGCCTGAATCGAACGTATTGGAAATGCCATCTTGTTATTACCGGGGTTGAGTGCGTGCAGCAAGATCGGCTGCGCGTCGGGTTCGTTTTAATGGAAATGCACCCAAGGCACGAATCAAGTCCGAGCGTGTCGGGGGTGTCAATTAAACAGTGCACTTGGCAAGCGCGTTTTAATCGCCGGGTGTGCAATATCAACTGCCGGAAAATTGTGATGAAAGAAGGCGTCAATATGAAGCATGCAGGTTGCCAGTTTTGAAAGACTTCTACACAATCTGCGCCCCTCGAATGACAATCTGAACAGCCTGGTATTCAACATGGATAATATTGATCGGGCGCTGGTCGCGCTGCTGAGGGACAATGCGCGCACGCCAGTCCTGACGCTCGCGAAAAAACTGGGGGTCGCCAGGGCAACGGTGCAGAACAGGATCACCAAGCTGGAAGAACAGGGCGTGATTCTGGGTTACACCATCCGCCTGCGGTCGGATGCTCCCGAGCAAGGGGTAAGGGCAATCACCAGCATCGCCATCAGTGGCCACCATGCTGCCGAGGTCAAGCGTGCGCTGCGGGGGCACCCCAATGTGGTCGCCATCCACACCACCAACGGCCGCTGGGACCTGATGGCGGAACTGCGTGCCGACACGCTGGAAGGCTTTGACCGGGTGTTGAACTCCATTCGCTCGATCCCCCATATCGAGAACACTGAAACCAGCATTTTGCTGTCCACGTTCAAAATGTGATCACCCGGCCTGCAGGTTCCGGCCGTGCCACTGTGCACTCTGTCAGCCGAGGCTGGCACTCTGTATGAAGCGGGGTGCGGTGTGCGCAGTTTGTTATGTTCCGCTTGGCCAGGTCGACTGGCAGAATAAGTCGGATCAATAGTTACGAGTTTCAAAAAGCTAGCCAGTCCGGTGAAACAGTTCACTGGATTTTTATTGTCGTTTGTGTGGTTTTCCATCCCTGTCTTGCAACTTTCAAGTGCTCAAGAGAACTGTACGTGCGTGCCAGTTTTACACGGGTGTGGTTAAAGACCAGGTTTTACCTAAAAAAGAATAAGAGGTTAATGATGCAACACACCTGTGACGCGCCTGACGCGACAGCAGAAGATGGCCGTGTGCTCAAGCGGCGGCTGGAGAATCGCCACATCCAACTCATCTCGATCAGTGGCGCCATAGGCACCGGCCTGTTCATGGGCTCAGGCAAGATCATCGCGCTGTCGGGCACCTCGATCATCCTGGTGTACGCGATCATCGGCTTCTTCGTTTTCTGCATCATGCGGGCGATGGGCGAGATGCTCCTCGCCAACCTCGAAATGGGCTCGTTCGCCGACCTCGTGCACCACTATCTGGGGCCACGCGCCGGGTACATTCTCAGCTGGTCCTACTGGCTCAGCTGGGTGGTGGCGGCCGTGGGTGATGTGGTTGTGGTGGCGGGCTTCATGCAGTACTGGTACCCCGATCTGCCCACCTGGCTGCCGGCCTTTGCCACGATGTTCCTGCTGTTGGGCCTCAACATGCTCGCGGTCAAGGCGTTCGGCGAGGTCGAGTTCTGGTTCGGGCTGATCAAGGTCGTTGCCATCGTGCTGTTGGTGATCACCGGGCTGGTAATGGTTGCCACTGCCTACACATCGCCAGCGGGGGTGACGGCGTCCTTCAGCCACCTGGTCGCCCCGGGCGTGGTCATGCCCCACGGCATCCTGGGCTTCCTGGCGGGCTTTCAGATCGCGATTTTTTCGTTCGTCGGCACTGAACTGGTCGGCACTGCCGCCGCCGAGGCAAAGAACCCGGAGAAAACCCTGCCCAAGGCCATCAACACCATCCCGGTGCGTATCCTGCTTTTCTATGTCGCGGCGCTGGCGTGCATCATCAGTGTGGTGTCATGGGCCAACGTTCCCGCCAATCGCAGCCCGTTCGTCGAGCTGTTCCTGCTGGGCGGGCTTCCGGCCGCTGCCGGCATCATCAATTTTGTTGTGCTCACCTCGGCGGCGTCATCGGCCAACAGTGGCGTGTATTCGGGGTCGCGGATGCTCTACGGCCTGTCCCATCAGCGCCAGGCACCCTTGGCATTCGGGCGCTTGTCGGGCACGGGCACGCCCGTCCGTGCGCTGATGTTCTCGGGTGTGTGCATGGCCCTGGCCTTGACGCTGCTGTTCGTGATCCCGGAAGTCATGACGGTGTTCACCCTGGTGTCGACCATTTCGGCAGTGATGATCATCGTCACCTGGTCACTGATCCTGATGGCTTACTTTGCCTACCGCCGGCAGAACCCGCAGGCCCACCAGCGATCCACCTTCAAGCTCCCGGGCGGCAAGGCCTGCGCAGCGCTGTCGCAGGTCTTTTTGTTGTTCGTCCTGTGTTTGCTGGCCCTGGAGCCTGATACCCGCACTGCGCTTTACGTCATGCCGTTCTGGTACGCCGGCTTGCTGCTGGCCTACCAGCGTCGCGAAAAAACCAATGCTCGCCAGATGGCGACCCACTAACGACGGCCATTGCCGGGTGAACGTTGCGCGGGTTCAAGGGGGATGAATGAACATTAAGCACAAGCTGATGTGGTCCTTTGCCGGGATCGCAGTGATACCGATAAGCCTGGTTGCCATGCTGGTTGTCCTCAACCTGCGTGGTGAGGCGCGAGAGAATTTCGTCGACAACAGCACGCGGGAAATTCGCCAGGTAGGCAATGCGATGAGCCTGTTCTTCCAGGGCATCGAGCAGAACGTCAACTACCTGGCCGCGCAACCTTTGGTCACGGCCACGGGCAGTGAGGTCAACAAGTACCTGGGCGCCAGCACCGGCAATGAGCTTGGCGCCCGGGACCAGCAGATTTTCCAGTTCATGACCCATCTGGCGGACGCCCACCCCAGCTATGCCTACGTTTCCTATGGGCTGGCAGACGGTGGTTACGTGGGGTGGCCCGCCGTGAAGGACTTCGCCGACTACGATCCGCGCCAGCGCCCCTGGTATCAGCTGGCAATCGCCAACCCCGGCAAGACCTTGCGCACGGCGCCCTATTACTGGGCCGCCGATGACACCGTGCAGGTCAGCATCGTGCGCGCCGTCGCCAACCCGCTGGGCAACCCGGGCGGCGTGGTCAGCATCGACGTGTCGCTCAAAGGGCTGACCGAGATCCTCAAGCAGATCAAACTGGGCGACAGTGGCTACGTGATGCTGGTGGAGAACAACGGCAACGTGATGGTCGACCCCCGTGATGCCCGCCACAACTTCAAACAGCTTGCCAGTTTCGGCGATGGCTACGCCGACCTGGCCAAGGCCGGCAAAGGCCTGCGCGAGGTCGAGATCAATGGCGAGCGCTTCATGGCCAACATCTATCCTGACGAGCAGTTGGGCTGGACCTTCATCGGCCTGACCCGCCACGACGAAGTGATGCGCAGCACCTCGCGCCTGAGCTGGCTGATTGGCGCTATCGCGCTGCTGCTGGCTGCGGTATTCGCGGTTGTCGGTACCGCGTTCGCCAACCTGATCGTGCGCCCGATCAACAATGTCAGCCAAGGCCTGGAGGACATCGCCCAGGGCGAGGGCGACCTGACCCGCAACCTGGACATCCGTGGCCGTGACGAAACGGCGCAGTTGGCCAACTGGTTCAACCAGTTCCTCGGTGCCATCCGCAGCCTGATCCAGCACATCGGTGCGGCCGCCGGCAAGATCCTCAGCACCTCCAACAGCTCGACACGTGTTGCCCATGACATGGCCGAGGCTGCCGGGCGCCAGCGTGAAGCGGTGGACATGGTGTCCACCGCCTTCCATGAGATGGTCGCCACGGCCAATGAAGTTGCGCGTTCGTGCAGCCAGGCCGCGCAATCGGCCGACAGCGGCCAGCAGCAGGCCCGTGACGGCCAGCAGCAGATCGACGCCGCGGTGCACAGCGTCGATCGGCTGAGCCAGGAGATCGAGCAGTCGGCCCAGTCGATCCAGCAACTGGAGCGCGACAGCAATGCCATCCAGTCGATCCTCGGCACGATCCGTTCAATTGCCGAACAGACCAACCTGCTGGCCCTCAATGCGGCGATCGAAGCGGCCCGTGCCGGCGAGCAGGGCAGGGGTTTCGCGGTGGTTGCCGACGAGGTGCGGGCGCTGGCCAAGCGCACCGCCGACTCCACCGCAGAGATCGACGGCCTGCTGGGCAACCTGGCCAGCCGTACCGCGCAGGTCGCCGAGCAGATGCACGCCAGCCTGGAAGTCTCGCAGCAGTCGGTCAGCCGCATCGGCCTGGCCCGTGACAGCTTTGGCCAGATCCGCGAGTCGGTGGACGTCATCCGCGACATGAACACGCAAATCGCCACGGCGGCCGAAGAGCAGCACCAGGTGGCCGAGGACATCAACCGGCACATCAGCCAGATTCACGGCGATGCGCAATTGGTGGCCGAACTGGCCCAGGCGGCGCGGCAGGATTCGCAAAGCCTGGCGGGCTTGTCGAATGAGCTGGATACGCTGGTGCGACGGTTCCGCACCTGATTGGCCGGTGGGGGGCAACGCAGCCCCCCGCCAGGCCTACTCCACGCTCTCGACCACCCCTTGGTCCTCGCCCAGGAACCCGCCGCTCTGGTGCTGCCACAGCCGTGCATAGGTGCCGTTCTTGCCCAGCAGTTCGGCATGGGTGCCTTGCTCGACAATGCGCCCCTCGTCCATGACGATCAGCCGATCCATGGCCGCGATGGTGGACAGCCGATGGGCGATGGCGATGACGGTCTTGCCTTGCATCATCTCGTCGAGGCTTTCCTGGATGGCCACTTCGACCTCCGAATCCAGCGCGCTGGTGGCCTCGTCCAGCAGCAGGATCGGGGCGTTCTTGAGCATCACCCGGGCGATGGCCACGCGCTGGCGCTGGCCGCCGGACAGCTTGATGCCGCGCTCACCCACCAGGGTGTCGTAGCCGCTGTGGCCTTGCTTGTCGCTGAGCTGGCTGATGAAACCATCGGCCTGGGCATTGGCGGCGGCGCTGCGGATCTGTGCATCGGTCGCCTCGGGGCGGCCATAGGCGATGTTGTCGCGGATGGAGCGGTGCAGCAGCGAGGTGTCCTGGGTGACCATGCCGATGGCGCTGCGCAGGCTGTCCTGGGTGACCTCGGCGATGTCCTGCCCGTCGATGCGGATCGTGCCGCTGTTGACGTCGTAGAAGCGCAGCAGCAGGTTGATCAGCGTGGACTTGCCGGCACCCGAACGGCCCACCAGCCCGACTTTTTCGCCGGGGCGGATGTGCAGGGTGAGGTCGTCGAGCACCTGGCGTTCGCCGCCATAGTTGAAGCTCACCTTGTCGAAGCTCACCGCACCGCCGCGGGTCTCAAGCACGCCAGCGTTCGGCGCATCCTGCACCTTGGGGCCGCGGGTGAGGGTAGCCATGCCGTCCTGCACGGTGCCGATGTTCTCGAACAGCGAGGTCATCTGCCACATGATCCAGTGCGACATGCCATTGATGCGCAGCGCCATGGCGGTGATCGCCGCCACGGCGCCGGCGCCGACCTGGCCCTGGTGCCACAGCCACAGGGCGTAGCCGCCGGCACCGAGAATCAGGGCGACCACCAGCGCCTGGTTGACGATCTCGAACTGGCTGACCAGGCGCATCTGGCGAAAGCCGGTGAGCTTGAAGTCTTCCATGGCCGCGCGGGCGAAGTGCGCTTCGCGCTTGGAGTGCGAGAACAGCTTCACGGTGGTGATGTTGGTGTAGGCATCGGAGATACGCCCGGTCATCGACGAGCGCGCATGGGCCTGCTCCTGGCCGACTTGGCCCAGGCGCGGCACGAAGTACAGCATCGCCAGCCCGAACAGCACCAGCCAGGCCATGAACGGCAGCATCAGCTGCAGGGCGAAACCGCCGGCCAGGGCGATGATCGCGATGAAGTACACGCCGATGCCGGGAATGATCTCGATGAAGGTGAACAGCACCTCGCGCACCGCCAGCGCGGTCTGCATCACCTTGGTGGTGACCCGGCCGGAGAATTCATCGGAGAAGAAGGACAGGCTCTGGCGCAGCATCAGGCGGTGGAAGTCCCAACGCAGACGCAGCGGCAGGTTGATCGCCAGCACCTGGTGCTGCATCAGGGTGCGCAGCGCCACCAGCCCGATACTGGCCAGCAGCACCAGGCCGATGCCCCACAGCACGCGGCTTTCTTCACCGCTTGCGGCGGTGCCCGCCTGCCAGGCCGGGAGCAGGTCGACCACCTGGCCGAGGAAGGAGAACAACCAGGCTTCGTAGATCGATACGCCGGCACTGAACAGCGCAAGGGCGAGGATGTAGCCGCGGGCGCCGCGGGTGCAGGCCCACAGGAAACGCAGCAGGCCTACCGGTGGCGGTGGGACTTCATCGGGTGGGAAGGGGTCTAGCCATCGCTCGAACACACGCAGCATTCAGGTCTCCGTAAAGGTACGTCTGGTTTGTTTTTGACACGGGGCTGCCATGCCGCCCTTGCTTGCATTGCTTGAGGTCAGCGTGGCCAGATGGCGGCAACTGTCTTGCTCGCCATTCCAACAACTGCGCGATCCCTGTGGGAGCGGGTTCACCCGCGAACACGGGCGTAGCCCGTGCCAGGCACCGAGGTGTCATCTTCGCGGGTAAATCGCAGCGGCGAACCGCCGCTCCCACAGGCAGAGTGCAGGTCTTGAGCCCCGCGATTTCTGTTTTTACGCTGAAATCCTGGGGCCGCGCTGCAGCCCTTTCGCGACACAAGGCCGCTCCTACAGGGGAGGTGCAAATTCATTGTGTGGTCATCCTTTGACCATCGCCCGCAACGCCGCTTTCGCCTCGGGCGTCTGCAGGCGGGCGATGAACGCCAGGCCTTCACGCTCAACCGTCGCCGCCAGCTCCTGGCGATGGGCATCCTTGAGCAATTGCTTGCTGATGCGCAGGGCATCGCTGGGCAGGCGCTGCAGGCGTCGGGCCAGTTTCACGGCGGCGGCCTGGCATTGTGCGCCATCCTCCAGCAGCTCGGTCGCCAGCCCCCATTGCACGGCCTGCTCGCCACTGAGCAACTGGCTGCACAGCAACACCTGCGCGGCCCGCGCGTGCCCCAGCAGGCGTGGCAGCAACAGGCTGGCGCCGAACTCCGGGCATACGCCCAACGGCACGAACGGCGTGCGCAGCTTGGTATCGCGGGTGACCAACACCTGGTCGCAATGCAGCAGCAGGGTGGTACCGATACCGATCGCCGGGCCCGCAACCGCCGCGATCAGCGGCTTGTCCAGCGCCAGCACCGCCCACATCATGCGGAACACCGGGCTGTTCAGGTCGGTGGGCGGCTGGTCGAGAAAGTCCGGCAGGTCGTTGCCGGCGGTGAAGCACTCGGCGCTGCCGGTCAACACGATCACCTCGACCTGCGGGTCGTCGTTGGCCGCCTCGAACAACTCGGCCAGCCGGGTGTACATGGCGTTGGTCAGCGCATTGAGCTTGTCCGGGCGGTTCAGGCGCAGGGTCAGCAGGCCTTCGTCGAGTTCGTGCAGGATCAGGTCGGTCATGGGGCGGCACCTTGTGTTGTTCTTGTGCTGGGCTCAGAAAGTCGGTGGGGTGATCACCCAGATCACCACCGCATCGACGTCGCCGGGGTTGCCGTAACGGTGCGGCTCCTGGCTGGAAAAACTGAAGCTGTCGCCTTCGCTCAGCTGGAAGTGACGCTCGCCTACCCACAGCTCGAAGGTCCCGCACAGCAGGTAGCCGGCCTCTTCGCCGTCATGGCTGTAGCTTTGCTCGCTGTAGGTGCCCGGCGGGAAGCGCGAATGCAGCATTTCCAGCTCGCGGCTGGGCTGCGGGGTGAGCAGCTGGTCGACGATGCCGTCTTCGTAATGCACGCTCAGCCGGCTGTTCCTGCGCACCACATAGCCCTCATCTTCCGGGGCAGTGACCGCTTCGCTGGCAAAGAACCATTGGATGGTCACGCCCAGGGTGCGGGCGATGTTGAACAGCGCCGGGATCGACGGGTAGGACAGGTTGCGCTCCAGCTGGCTGATGTAGCCGGCGGTCAGCCCGCTCTGTTCGGCCAGCTCGGCCAGGGTCATGCCGCGGCGCTTGCGCAGGCCGCGGATGCGGGTGCCGAGAAACTGCGGCGCGGGGCTGCCGTCCTCGGCAGGTGGCGGCGCTTTGGCAATATGGCGATTCATGGCGGTTTCCAGTCGGCCCTGCAAAGTCCCGGAGTATAAACAGGCTCACAAGGCGGCGGCGACCTTCAACCCTTCATGGATTGCTTCCTCGGCAGTGCGCGGGGCCAGGCAGTCGCCGATGCGCTGCACCTGGGTGAGGTCCTTGATCTGCTCGGCCAGGGTGTCGACCGGCTGATGGCCCTGGCACAGTACCAGGGTGTCGATGCCTTCGAAGATCATCGCCTCGCCGCTGGCGGTGTGCTGCAGGTAGACGCTGTTGTCGTCGCAGCCATACAAGCGGGCATAGGGCGTGATTGGGATGCCCAGCTTGTGCAGCTCGCCGGCCAGTTGGTCGCGCACGTACAGCGGCAGGCTCTCGCCGCAATGGGTGCCGTTGACCGCCAGCTGCACCTGGTGCCCGGCGCGCACCAGGCGCTCGGCGATGCCGGGGCCGATCCAGTCGCAGCGCCAGTCCACCACCAGTACCGAACGGCCGAGCTTCACCTGGTCGCGCAGCACTTGCCAGGCATCGACCACCTGCAGCTCGCCGCCACGCTCGAACGCCGGCCAGTACGGCTCGGCACCGGTGGCGACGATCACCGCGTCCGGGCGTTCGCGTTCGACCAGGGCGCGGTCGACGCGGGTATTGCGCACCACCTCAACCCCGGCCAGTTGCATCTCCCGTTGCAGGTTGGTGCTGGCGCCGCCGAACTCGCTGCGCCGGGGCAGCAGCTGCGCCAGCAGCACCTGGCCGCCCAGTTGCGCGCTGGCCTCATACAGCGTCACCTGGTGCCCGCGTGCCGCCGCCACGGCGGCGGCCTTCATGCCGGCGGGGCCGCCACCCACCACCATGACCCGCTTGCGCACGCTGGCCGGGGGCAAGTTGCCGTACTGCTGTTCGCGCCCGGTTTCCGGGTGCTGGATGCAGGAGATCGGCAGCCCGCGATGGAAGTGGCCGATGCAGGCCTGGTTGCAGGCGATGCAGGCGCGCACATCCTCGGCGCGGCCGCTGTCGGTCTTGTTCGGCATCTGCGGGTCGCAGATCAGCGCGCGGGTCATGCCGCATACATCGGCCTGGCCACGGGCGAGGATCAGTTCGGCTTCCTGGGGCTGGTTGATCCGGCCAGTGACGAACAGCGGTATCTGCAGGCGCGACTTGAAGGTGCCGGCTTCGCGGGCCAGGTACGCCGCCTCGATGGCCATCGGCGGGACGATATGGATTGCGCCGCCCAGCGACGCGGAGCTGCCGGCGACGATATGCACGTAGTCCAGGCTCGCTTGCAGGGCCTGCACGGCGGCCAGCGATTCGTCCTCGGTAAGGCCCTCGGCATCGCGTTCGTCGGCGCTGATGCGCAGGCCGACGATGAACTGCTCGTCAGTGGCGGCGCGTACGGCGGCAAGGATCTCGCGTAAAAAGCGCAGGCGCTGTTCCAGGCCGCCGTTGTAACCGTCGCTGCGGCGGTTGACCCGCGGGTTGATGAACTGCGCGGGCAGGTAGCCGTGGCTGGCGACCACTTCGACCCCGTCGATGCCGGCCTGGTGCAGGCGCCGCGCCGCAGCCGCGTAGCCGGCGACGATCTCGTCGATCATCAGTTGGTCGAGCTCGCGCGGCATCACCCGGAAGCGCTCGTTGGGCACGGCGGAGGCGCTATAGGCGACCGCCAGCAGGCCGTCGGCGGACTCCATGATTTCGCGGCCCGGGTGGAAGATCTGCGACAGCACCACGGTGCCCTGGGCGTGGCACACCTCGGCCAGGCGCCGGTAGCCGTCGATGCAGGCATCGTCGGTGGCCATCAGCACATGGGAGGTGTAGCGGGCGCTGTCATGCACCCCGGCCACCTGCAGCACGATCAGCCCGACACCGCCCTCGGCACGGGCCTTGTGATAGGCGATCAGCCGCTCGTTGACCAGGTTGTCGGTGGGCATTGAGGTGTCGTGGCCGCTGGACATGATGCGGTTTTTCAGGCGCTTGCCACGGAGCTGCAGCGGTTCGAACAGGTGCGTGAAGGCGGTCGACATACGGGCAGGCTCCAGCGGGGTGTAGTTGTTTTTTTCTTATAAAAGTGTACCAACAGTAAAAAATCAACTTGTTTTTTTACTGGCCGTTGTCTAGTTTCGACAGCACCCCCGCCTCAGGGGCGAACCTCACAAAAACAACAAAGAGGGTCCATCGATGAGCGCTTTTGCACGAAAACCCGGGTTGTACGCGGTGCTGTTGTGGCTTGGCCTGGGCAGCGCCCAGGCGGGGTCGGACATGGTCGTGGTGGGCTATGGCGGTGCCGGGCAGAAGGCCCAGGACGTGGCGTTGTTCCAGCCGTTCAGCGCCCAGGACAAGAGCAAGCTGATCCAGACCGAGTACAACGGCGAGATGGCGCGGATCAAGGTCATGGTCGACACCGGCAGTGTCGACTGGGACGTGGTGCAGATCGAAGGGCCCGACCTGCTGCGCGGTTGTGATGAAGGCATGTACGAGCGGCTGGACTGGAACAAGCTGGGCCACAAGGACCAGCTGATCGCCGACGCCGCGCAGGAATGCGGTTCGGCGGCGCTGGTGTGGAGCGTGGCGATCGCCTACGACCGCGACAAGCTGGCCCAGGCGCCGACTTCCTGGGCCGACTTCTGGGATGTGAAGAAGTACCCGGGCAAGCGCGGCCTGCGCAAACGCGCGGTGTACAACCTGGAGTTCGCCCTGCTGGCTGACGGGGTCAAGGTAGAGGACGTGTACAAGGTGCTGGCCACCCCGGCAGGCGTTGATCGTGCGTTCGCCAAGCTGAGCCAGCTCAAGCCCAGCATCCAGTGGTGGGAGGCGGGCGCCCAGCCGCCGCAATGGCTGACCGCCGGCGACGTGGTGATGACCTCGACCTACAGCGGCCGCATCGCCGCCGCCGCACAGAACGGCAGCCCGCTGGCGCTGGTGTGGCCCGGCAGTCTATACGGCATGGACTATTGGGCGATCATCAAGGGCTCGCAACATGTGCAGCAGGCCGAGCGGCTGATCGCCTACACCAACCAGCCCGAGGCACAGGTGCGTTACGTCGAACAGATTCCCTACGGCCCGACCAACACCCAGGCAGCTGCCGCGCTGGCGCCGGAGCTGGCCAAGTGGGTACCGACCTCGAAGCAGAACCTCGAAGGCGCCCTGGCTATGAACGTCGAGTTCTGGGTCGACCATGGCGAAGAGCTGGAAGAACGCTTCAACGCCTGGGCGGCGAGCAAGTAACCCATCGCGGCTGGACAGTCTTCTACTCTCCAGCCACCCCTCATAAACCTGGAACCCGTGACCATGCCTACCGAACAACACCTGCGCGAGGAGCTGGCGGCCTGCTACCGGCTGATCGCGCACTTTCGCATGACCGACCTGATCTTCACCCATATCTCGGTGCGCCTGCCGGGCCCCGAGCATCATTTCCTGATCAACCCCTACGGCTTGATGTTCGATGAAATCACCGCTTCCAACCTGGTGAAGATCGACCTGCACGGCCATGCCGTCGAGCCTTCGCCTTATCCGGTGAACCCGGCGGGTTTCGTGATCCACAGCGCCATCCATGGCGCCCGGGAAGATGCGCAGTGCGTGCTGCACACCCATACCCGCGCCGGTTGCGCGGTGGCGGCGCTGGAATGCGGGTTGCTGCCGGTGAACCAGATCTCGATGGAGTTCTACGGCAAGGTCGCCTACCACGACTATGAAGGCGTGGCGCTGGACCTGAGCGAGCAGCAGCGGCTGGTGGCCGACCTGGGGCAGCAGCCGGTGATGATCCTGCGTAACCATGGGCTGCTGACCGTAGGGCGCAGCGTGAGCGAGGCGTTCATGCGCATGTACTACCTGGAGAAAGCCTGCGAGATCCAGCTCGCCGCCCAGGCCAGCGGCAAGCTGGTGTTGCCGCCCCATGCGGTGTGCGCGCACACCGAACGGCAGTTCAATGACCCCGGGCGGCCGTTGCAGGAGGGGCAGTTGGCCGATCCGGACGCGATGCAGTTGGCCTGGGCGGCATTGTTGCGCTTGCTGGGCAAGGTGGCGCCTGGCTATCGCGATTGAACAACTGTCTTGCAGTGCTTGTGCTGGCCTCATCGCTGGCAAGCCAGCTCCCACAGGGGATGCGCATGGCTTGAAGTCAACGCGGTCGAGGTGGGAGCTGGCTTGCCAGCGATGAGGCCAGGATACGCAGCACAAAACATTGGCTCTTAATGGCTTTTGTACACGGGGTATCGCCAGTTGTCGGACTTGCTATACAGTCGTTCAACTGCACCCGCCACGAGACCCACCCATGTCCCAGGAAGCCCGCTTCAGCCGCATGCTGCCCGAACTGCGCAAGGCCAATCTGGTCGAGGCCACCCTGGCCTGCCTGAAACGCCATGGCTTCCAGGGCGCCTCGATCCGCAAGATCTCCGCCGAGGCCGGCGTGTCGGTCGGCCTGATCAGCCATCACTATTCCGGCAAGGACGAACTGGTCGCCGAAGCCTACATGGCCGTCACTGGCCGGGTGATGCAGCTGCTGCGCGAGGCCATGGACCAGGTCGCGCCCAACGCCCGCGAGCGCCTGTCGGCGTTCTTTCGTGGCTCGTTCAGCGCCGAACTGCTCGACCCGCAACTGCTCGACGCCTGGCTGGCCTTCTGGGGCGCGGTGAAAACCGCCGAGGCGATCAACCAGGTGCACGACCACTCCTACGGCGAATACCGCCGCGAACTGCGCAGCCTGCTCAGCGAACTGGCACGGGAGGAGGGGTGGGAGCGCTTCGACGCCGACCTCGCCGCCATCAGCCTGAGCGCGTTGCTCGACGGCCTGTGGCTGGAGTCGGGCCTGAACCCCGGCACCTTCACCCCGGCCCAGGGCGTGCAGATCTGCGAAGCCTGGGTCGACGGCCTGCAAGCCGGCGGTCGGCAACGCTTCACCCTGCCGGTCGAGGGCTGTTGATCGACCGTTCAGCAATCGCTAGTCTTGGCCCACTCTAATAAGAAACACGCCCACGGGCGACTCAGGACCAAACGCAATGACCTCTCGGGTACTGATCGTCGACGACGATCCGCTGATTCGTGATTTGCTCCAGGCCTACCTGTCCCAGGAAGGCTATACCGTCCACTGCGCCGCCACCGCGGAACAGGCCGAGGCGCTGCTGGCCGAGCAGCCGGTGGAGCTGGTGATGCTGGATATCCGCCTGCCCGGCAAGGACGGCCTGACCCTGACCCGCGAGCTGCGGGTGCGTTCGGAGGTGGGAATCATCCTGATCACCGGCCGCAACGACGACATCGACCGCATTGTCGGCCTGGAATGCGGCGCCGACGACTACGTGAGCAAGCCGCTTAACCCCCGCGAGCTGGTGTCGCGGGCCAAGAACCTGATCCGCCGTGTGCGCCACGCCCAGGGCACCCGGCCCGCCACCCAGGCATCTGCCGCCCTCAAGCAGTTCGGGGAATGGGCGCTGGACTGCGACCGCCGCCGCCTGATCGATGCGCAAGGTGGCGAAACCCTGCTGACCCACGGTGAGTTCCAGCTGCTCAGCGTGTTCCTGCGCAACAGCGGCCACACCTTGAGCCGCGACCAGTTGATGGACCAGATCCGCAACCGCGAGTGGGTGCCCAACGACCGTTCCATCGACGTGCTGGTCGGGCGCCTGCGGCGCAAGCTGCACGACGACCCCGCCGAACCCGAGCTGATCATCACCATCCACGGCGCCGGCTACCTGTTCACCGCCAGCGTGGCCGCGTGATCCGGCGCCTGTTCGGCCTGCTGTTGGTGCTGCTGAGCGGCGCATTGCAGGCTGCCGAGGTCGTCCGTTACTGCGATTACCCGGTCTACCCGCCGGTGTCCTGGAGCGATGGCAAGCAACCGCGCGGCCTGGCGCCGACGGTGGTGCGCGAGCTGTTCGGGCGGCTGGGCTACCGGGTCGAGATGGTGGTGCTGGGCAACTGGCAGCGGTGCCTGCTGGACGCCGCCGAAGGGCGGGTGGATGTGGTGCTGGCTTACGCCTCGGAGCAACGCGCCCAGGCCATGCGCTTTTCCACGGTGCCGGTGCTGCGCGAAGAGGTGGCGGTGTTTGCCAATCGTCAGCGGCCGCTGAAGTTTGCAACCCTCGAAGACCTGGCCCAGTACCGTGGCGGGCTGTTGTTCGGCGAAAGTTACGGCGCCGACTTCGACCGTTTCGTGGCGCGGCACCAGAACATCGAGTGGGTGTCGGACAGCGGGCAGAACTTCGGCAAGCTGATGCGCGGGCGCATCGATTTCGTGATCCAGGAGCGGCGCACCGGCCAGCTGTTCGTCGAGCACCTGCCCGGTGCCCGGGACATCGTCGCGCTGGGGCCTGCGCTGAGTGTCGACTACCTGCGCGTGGCGGTGTCGCGCCACTCGCCCTTGAGTGAGCACATGAACGAGATCGACGAGCAGTTGCAGAAAATGACCGATGCTGGCGAGCTGGAACGCTGGCTGCATGAAAGCGAGGTCACCTACCGCGACATGGTCAGGCAGCCATGACCCGCCTGCAACCGGGTGGCCTGCTGCGTCGGCTGCTGCTGTTCATCCTGTTGTTCAGCCTGTGCTTCACGGTGCTGGCCAGCAGTGTGCAGCTGTATTTCGAGTACCGCCGCGAAATGCGCGACATCGATGGGCGCATGGAGCTGATTCGTGCCGGTTACCTGGCCAGCCTCGAGCGCAGCCTGTGGGACCTGAACCAGGAGCAGCTGAACGTGCAGTTGCGTGGGCTGGTGGACTTCTCCGATGTGGCGCGGGTGCGCCTGAACAGCGACGATTTTACCTTGCAGCAAGGGGATCCGGCGCCAACGGGGCCGCTGCGGGTCGAGCGCTTTGCCCTGGATTTCCAGCCGCCTTCCGGGCCGGTGCGCCATCTGGGCGAGCTTGAGGTGAGCATCGACCTTGGCGCGGTGCACCGCCGCCTGTTCACCACCGGCCTGACCAGCCTGCTGTGGATGAGCGTGTTCCTCTGCGGGCTGGCGCTGGCGCTGTCGGGGCTGTTCTATCGGCTGGTGACCCGCCACTTGCAGGTGATGGCCGACTTCGCCCGCCGCATCGGTGCCGGGCAGTGGCATGAACCGCTGCGCCTGAACAAGCGCCGCTCAGCGTACCCGGACGAGATCGACAGCGTGGCACTGGCGCTGGACGATATGCGCCGGGCGATCCTCAGCGATATCGAGCGCCGCGAGACCGATCGCCTGGCCCTGCAGGACAACCGCGACGAGCTGCAGAAGCAGGTCGAGCGCCGCACCGCCAGCCTGCTACGCGCCAAGGACGACGCCGAGGCGGCCAACCTGGCCAAGTCGCGCTTCCTCGCCACCATGAGCCACGAACTGCGCACGCCGCTCAACGGCATCCTCGGCATGGCCGAACTGCTGCGCGACGCCGGGTTGGCGGCGCAGGATCGCAAGCGCCTGGAGGCGCTGTACAAGGCCGGCGAAGGGCTGCTGGGCATCCTCAACGAAGTGCTGTATTTCGCCAGGCTCGAAGAAGGCGAAAGCCACCCGGAAACCGTCGGCTTCGCCCTGCGCCAGTTGTGCGACGAAGTGCTGACGCTGCTCGAACCCCGGGCCCTGGCCAACGACAGCCTGGTGCTGTGCCGCATCGACCCACGATTGGCCACGCACCAGCGCGGTGCCGAGCAGTATCTGCGCCAGGTGCTGAGCAACCTGCTGGCCAATGCGATCAAGTTCACCGAGGGCGGCGAGATCCTGGTCGAGGTAGAGGTGCTGCGGGAGCAGGCCGGGCGCCAGTACCTGCGGTTGAGTGTCAGCGACGATGGCATCGGTATCTGCGAAGCGATGCAGCCGAAGATCTTCGACCGCTTCGTCCAGGCCAGCGAGGCGGTGGCGCGGCGTTATGGCGGCACGGGCCTGGGGCTGGCGATCAGCAAGCACCTGGTCGAACAGATGGGCGGGCAGATCGGCGTGCGTAGCCGCGAGGGGGAGGGCAGTTGCTTCTGGTTCGAGCTCGACCTTGAGGCCGTGCAGCAGGCCGAGGCGCTGCCGGCTGGCGTTGCAAGCACGGCGCCGCTGGACATTCTGGTGGTGGAGGACGTGGCGCTTAACCGTGAGGTGGTGCGCGGGTTGCTGGAGCGCGACGGCCACCGGGTGTGGCTGGCCGAGGATGCCGAGCAGGGGCTTGAACTGTGCGCACAGCGGCGCTTCGACCTGCTGCTGCTGGATGTGCACCTGCCGGGCATCAGCGGCGTGGCGCTGTGCCGACAGGTGCGTGCGGGCGATACTCCCAACCGAGGCACGCGGATCCTGGCGCTGACCGCCAGTGTCCAACCGGGGCTGGTGCGCGCTTACCTGGATGCCGGCATGCAGGGCGTGCTGGGCAAGCCGCTCAAGCTTGCCAACCTGCGCCAGGCGCTGGCAGGTCAGGACCAGCAACAGCAACCGGCAACGGCTACCTGGCTGGACCACGACTTGCTGGATACCCACCGCACCCTGCTCGGCGCGCAAAAGTTGCAAGGCCTGCTGGCCGGCCTGCGTGACGCGCTGCACCAGCAGCGCCAGGCACTGCTTGAAGCGGTCGCGGCAGGTGACTGTACCGAGGTGACGCACCTGGCCCATCGGCTGGCTGGCAGCAGCGATTCCATGGGCTTTTGCGGTCTGGCCGCCACGTTGCGCTGCCTGGAAGCGCACGCCCTGGCGCGGGATAAAACCGCGGTGCAGGCCATGGCTGCGTCGCTGACTGAGCGACTGCTGCGCGCCGAACACAGCCTGGTTGAACTGTTGGCCGCCTGAGCGACAAAAAACTTACGACTTTTTACATCTTCGATCTTTACGGTCAATCGGGCCTTACATCGCTTTCCAATAATCGGGGCAGCCGCTGCACACGCGGCCCTAAAGGCTTATTGGAGATAACAATAATGAAAGGCCGTAAAGCTGAAGGTATCCAACTCACACGGGCATTGAAGAGCCGGCACATCTTCATGCTCTCGCTCGGTGGCGTGATCGGCACCGGGTTGTTCATGGGCTCGGGCGTGACCATCAACCAGGGCGGGCCGGTGGGCGCGATCCTGGCTTACCTGGTGGCCGGTTTCCTGATGTACCTGGTGATGGTCTGCCTGGGCGAGCTGTCGGTACAGATGCCGGTGTCCGGCTCGTTCCAGGCCCATGCGACGAAATTCATCGGCCCCGCCACCGGCTTCATGATCGGCTGGGTGTACTGGATGAGCTGGGCCACCACCGTGGGCCTGGAGTTCACCGCCGCCGGCATGCTGATGGAACGCTGGTTCCCAGGGGTGCCGATCTGGTACTGGTCGGCGCTGTTCGTGGCGGTGCTGTTCGGCATCAACGCCCTGGCGACCCGTGCCTTCGGCGAGGCGGAATACTGGTTTGCCGGCATCAAGGTGGCGGCGATTCTCGGCTTCATCATCGTCGGGGTGCTGGTGATCTTCGGCGCCATCCCGCTGACCAGCGGGGCACCGGCGCCAATGATGAGCAACCTGATCGGTGAATCGCTGTTCCCCAACGGCCTGTCGGCGGTGTTCGCAGTGATGATGACCGTGGTCTACGCCTTCCAGGGCTGCGAGATCATGGGCGTGGCGGCGGGTGAAACCGACCAGCCGGAAAAGAGCATTCCGCGGGCGGTGCGCAACGTGGTGTTCCGCGTGCTGATCTTCTATGTGCTGGCCATCGTGGTGCTGTCGGCGATCGTGCCCTGGCAGCAGGCCGGGCTGATGGAAAGCCCGTTCGTGCAGGTGTTCGACATGGTCGGCATCCCTTATGCGGCGGACTTGATGAACTTCGTGATCCTCACCGCGATCCTGTCGGTGGGCAACTCGGGGCTGTATGCCTCCACCCGTATCCTCTGGGCGATGTCCAAGACCGGCATGGCGCCCAAGAGCCTGTCGCCGCTGAGCAGCCGTGGCGTGCCGCTGCGCGCGCTGTTCATCACCCTGTGCTTCGCGCTGATCTCGCTGATGACCAGCTTCGTCGCGGCGGACACCTTGTTCATGGTGCTGATGGCGGTGAGCGGCATGTCGGGGACGGTGACCTGGATCGTGATTGCCCTGGCGCAGTACCGCTTCCGCCAGCAGTTCCTGCGCGAGGGCGGGCAGGTCAGCGACCTCAAGTACCGTGCGCCGCTGTACCCGCTGGTGCCGTTGCTGTGCATCACCCTGTGCAGTTCGCTGTTTGTGTTTTTGGCGATGGATGAGACCCAGCGGCCTTCGTTGTATTGGGGCTTTGGGTTTATTGCGCTGTGTTATGCGGCGTATTTCGTGGTGCAGCGCAGGCGCCAGGGGGTGGTGGTGGAGGTGCCGGTGGTTTGAGAGGGGGGGTAGGTGTTCGCCGGCGAATTAGGTGAGGGCCACCAGGTGCCCGCCGGTGATTTTGCAGCGCCTGGCAGATCGAGCGCCGCCCGCGCGGCGCATCGCTGGCAAGCCAGCTCCCACATTTGTTTCGGGCCAATTATGCCTGTGAAGGTACCGCTGCCCGCCTTGGTGCATGTCTCAAGTCAAGCGCAGGGCCTTCAGCGCCCACTTCAAAATCGAGTCGGGCCAACAAGGCGTACAGCGATGAAGTCACAGGAGTAACTGGCCCGAAACAGATGTGGGAGCTGGCTTGCCAGCGATGCGCCGCGCGGGCGGCGCATCGATCTGATAGGCGCTGCAACCCTGTCGCCATGCACCTTGCAGCCCAAACGCGATCCTGCTTTTCCCCTGATGTCCCCCCCACTTGTTCGAAGTTGTAACACCACCTTCTCCCCCAATTGCCTCCTTGTTGAACACTCGTTTAGCATGAGCCTCAAGTCACCCACCCTCAGCACAATCACAACAATCCGAGGCCCGTCATGACTGCTCCGTCGTCCCTACTCATCCAGGTTGAAGCCGGCGTCGCCTGGATCACCCTGAACCGCCCCGACCAGCGCAACGCCCTGGATATCCCAACCCTCAAACACCTGCACGCCACCCTGGATGCCTGCAACAGCGACCCGGCCGTGCGCGTGGTGGTGCTGACCGGCACCGGCCGCAGCTTCTGCGCCGGGGCCGACCTGGCCGAATGGGCCGAGGCCGAAGCCCGCGGCGCACTGGAAACCTACGGCTGGACCGAAACCGCCCACGCCCTGATGCAGTGCCTGCACAGCCTCGACAAACCCACCATCGCCGCCATCAACGGCACCGCCGTCGGCGCCGGCATGGACCTGTCGCTGTGCTGCGACCTGCGCCTGGCCGCGCAATCGGCCCGCTTCAAGGCCGGCTACACCAGCATGGCCTACTCGCCGGACGCCGGCGCCAGCTGGCACCTGCCACGGCTGATCGGCAGTGAACAGGCCAAGCGCCTGCTGTTCCTCGACGAACTGTGGGGCGCTGAACGTGCCCTGGCCGCCGGCCTGGTGGGTGAAGTGGTCGCCGACGAGCAACTGGCCACGGCCGCCGCCGAACTGGCTGCGCGCCTGGCCCAGGGCCCGACCTTCGCCCATGCCCAGACCAAGCGCCTGATCCGTGACGGCGCCCAGCGCAGCCTGGCCGAACAGCTCAGCGCAGAACTGGCCGCCGGCCTGCTCTGCGGGCGCAGCGAAGACGGCGCCGAGGCCCTGCGCGCCGCCAGCGAAAAACGCGCGCCACGCTTCATCGGCAAATAAGCACTCCCTCTTTCCCCCGGTTACCCAGGAACAGGCCATGAATTTCCAACTGACCCAAGAACAAGAAATGTTGGTGGATGCCGTACGCAGCTTCGTCGCCAAGGAACTGCTGCCCCATGAAGAGGTCGTGGACCGAGCCGATGAGGTCTCTCCCGAACTTGCAGCACAGATCCGCGGCAAAGCCATCGCCGCCGGTTTCTACGCCTTCAACATGCCCGAGGAAGTGGGCGGCGGCGGCCTCGACTACCTATCTCAAGCGCTGATCGAGCGCGAGCTGTCGAAAGTCTCCTGGGCGCTGCACGTGTTCGTCGCCCGGCCCTCGAAGATCCTCATGGCCTGCACCGGCCAGCAGATCGACGACTACCTGCTGCCGTGCATCCAGGGCGAGAAGATCGACTGCTTCGCCCTCACCGAACCGGGCGCCGGCTCCGACGCCAATGCCATCAAGACCCGCGCCCTGCGCGAGGGCGACGACTTCGTGCTCAACGGCAGCAAGCACTTCATCAGCCATGCCGGGCACGCCGACTTCGCCATCGTCTTCGCCGTCACCGACACCTATGAGCACAACGGCCGCAAGCGCAACGCGGTGACCGCCTTCCTGGTCGACCGCGACACCCCGGGCATGACCATCCGCCGTGGCCCGAAATGCGTGAGCAACCGCGGCTACCACACCTACGAGATGTTCTTCGACGACTGCCGGGTGCCGGCAAGCAAGGTGCTCGGTGAAGTCGGCAAGGGCTGGGAGGTGGCCAACGCCTGGCTGACCGCCGGCCGGGTGATGGTCGCCGCCAACTGCGTCGGCCAGGCCCAGCGTGCCCTGGATGCGTCGCTGCAATGGGCAGCCGACCGCAAACAGTTCGGCCAGGCGATCGGCAGCTACCAGGGGGTGTCGTTCAAGCTGGCCGACATGGCCACGCAGATCCGCGCCGCCGAGCTGTTGACCCTGCACACCGCCTGGAAGATGGACCAGGGCACTATGACCGATGGCGAGGCCGGCATGGCCAAGCTGTTCGCCAGCGAAGTGCTGGGCAAGGTGGCCGACGAGGCCGTGCAGATCTACGGCGGCATGGGCCTGATGGACGAAGGCCCGGTGGAGCGGATCTGGCGCAACGCGCGGATCGAGCGGATCTGGGAAGGCACCTCGGAGATCCAGCGCCACATCATCTCCCGCGAACTGCTGCGCCCGCTGCTGCGCTGACCGGAGCCTCGCCATGTCCAACGCCATTCGTGACAACCTCAAGCGCCTGCTGACGCCCCGGCACCTGGCCTTCATCGGCGGGCGCAGCATGGTCCGCGCACTCAAGCGCTGCGCCGACGGCGGCTACCAGGGCCAGCTGTGGCTGGTGAACCCGCAGCACGACAGCATCGACGGCGTGCCGTGCGTGCGCAGCGTGGCCGAGCTGCCTTGCGCGCCGGACGCGGTGTTCATCGCCACCAACCGCGAACTGACCCTGGCCTGCGTCGCCGAACTGGCCGCCAAGGGCGCGGGCGGGGCGATCTGCTACGCCTCGGGCTTCGCCGAAAGCGGCGCCGAAGGCCTGGCCCTGCAACAGCAATTGCTGGCCGCCGCCGGCGACATGGCCCTGCTCGGGCCCAACTGCTACGGCCTGCTCGACTACCTGCACAGCGCCGCCCTGTGGCCCGTGGCCCACGGCGGCAAGGCGGTGGACAAGGGCGTGGCGGTGCTGACCCAGAGCGGCAACTTTGCCTACAACCTGTCCATGAGCGACCGTTCGCTGCCGGTGGCCTACATGGCTTCGGTCGGCAACCAGGCACAGCTGGGCATCGCCGAGCTGATGGACGTGCTGCTCGACGAGCCACGGGTCACGGCCATCGGCCTGCACCTGGAAGGCTTGAAGAACGTGCCGGGCTTTGCCCGCGCCGCGCACAAGGCGCTGGAGAAGGGCATCCCGATCATCGCGCTGAAGACCGGCGTGTCGCAGATCGGCGCCGAACTGGCGTTGAGTCATACCAGCTCGCTGTCCGGCTCCGACGCCCTGTACGACAGCCTGTTCGAGCGCCTTGGGGTGATCCGCGTCAGTGGCCCGGTAAGCTTCGTCGAAACCCTCAAGGCCGCCGCCTGCGGCAACCTGCCCAAGGGTGACAGCCTGATCGCCCTGGCCTGCTCAGGGGGGGACGCCGGGCTGATCGCCGACTACAGCGAAAGCAACCAGCTGCGCCTGCCTGCTCTGCACAGCAGCCAGGTCGACGAACTGGCCCAGGTGCTGCCGGCCTACGCCAACCTGGTCAACCCGCTGGATTTCACCACGGCGATCTGGGGCGACGGCGAGGCCAAGCAGCGCATGCTCGACAGCGCCCTGCGCAGCGACGCCGACGCGGCCATGCTGGTGCTGGATTACCCCGCCGAGTTTACCGGCGAACGCAAGGAATGCGACCTGCTGCTGGGACTGTTCTGCGAGGCGCTGCAGCGCCATGGCAAGACCGGCTTCGTCACCTCGGCCTTCCCCGAACTGCTGCCGGCCAGCGCCCGCGAGCGTTTGCACGCGGCCGGCGTACCGGCCCTGCAAGGGGTGGAAGACGGCCTGGCGGCCTGGGGGCGGGTGGCCCGCTATGGGCAAAAACGCGAGGCGCTGCTGGCCCTGGGCGAATCGGCGCTGGTGCCGCTGTGCCCACAGGCACTTGGCGGTGACAACCATCTGCTCAATGAGTGGGAGTCCAAGCAGGCCCTGCGTGGCTTTGGCCTGCCCGTGCCGAACGGCGTGCTCAGCAGCCCGCAGCAGGCGCCGGCCGATGCGCGAAAGGTTGGCTTCCCACTGGTACTCAAGGCCGTCAGTGCGCAGTTGCCGCACAAGACCGAGGCCGGCGCCGTGGCGCTGAACCTGGGCGATGAAGCGGCCCTGAGCCGGGCGCTGGAACAAATGCGCGCACGCATCGCCGCCTACGCCCCCGGCGTCGTCTTCGACCAGGTGCTGCTCGAGCCCATGGCCAGCGCACCGCTGGCCGAGTTGATCGTCGGCATCAAGCGCGAGCCGGACTTCGGCCTGGCGCTGGTGATCGGTGCCGGCGGCATCCTTGTCGAGCTGCTCAAGGACAGCAAGAGCCTGCTGTTGCCGACCACCGACGGCGCCATCCGCAACGCCGTGCTCGGCCTGCGCAGTGCCGCTTTGTTGCAGGGCTTTCGCGGTAAGCCCGCAGCGGACCTGGAAGCGCTGGTCGCCGCCATCCGCGCGGTGGCCGACTACGCCTGCGAGAACGCCAGCCAGCTGCTGGAGCTGGATGTGAACCCATTGATGGTCGGTGCCACCGGCACCACCGCGGTCGATGCCTTGATCCGCCTCGGCCAGGTGTAAGGACATGAACATGACGAACAACACATTGACCGGTGGCCAGGCGCTGGTGCGCCTGCTGGCCAATTACGGCGTCGACACCGTCTTCGGCATCCCCGGCGTGCACACCCTGGAGCTGTATCGCGGCCTGCCCGGCAGCGGCATCCGCCATGTGCTCACCCGCCACGAGCAGGGCGCCGGCTTCATGGCCGACGGCTATGCGCGGGTCAGCGGCAAGCCGGGGGTGTGCTTCATCATCACCGGCCCCGGCGTGACCAACGCCGCCACCGCCATTGGCCAGGCCTACGCCGACTCGATACCGCTGCTGGTGATCTCCAGCGTCAACCACACTGCCAGCCTGGGCAAAGGCTGGGGCTGCCTGCACGAGACCCAGGACCAGCGCGCCATGACCGCGCCGATCACCGCGTTTTCGGCGGTGGCCCTCAAGGCCGAGGACCTGCCTGAGCTGATCGCCCGCGCCTATGCGGTATTCGACAGCGAACGGCCGCGCCCGGTGCATATCTCGGTGCCGCTGGATGTGCTGGCGGCGCCGGTGGCGCGGGATTGGAGCTTTGATGTGGTGCGCCGCCCCGGGCGCGGCCCGGCGAACCTTGCAAGCGTGGAGCAGGCGGCCAGCAAACTGGCGGCGGCCAAACGCCCGATGATCATTGCCGGGGGGGGCGCGCTGGGCGCTGCGGCCGAGCTGCAACTGTTGAGCAAGCGCCTGGCCGCGCCGTTCTTCACCAGCGTGGCCGGCAAGGGCCTGGCGCCATTGGACTCACCGCTCAACGCCGGCTCCAGCCTGTGTGTCGAGCCCGGTTGGGACCTGATCGCCCAGGCCGACGTGGTGCTGGCGGTCGGTACCGAAATGGCCGACACCGACTTCTGGCGCGAGCGCCTGCCGTTGAACGGTGAGCTGCTGCGGGTGGATATTGACCCGCGCAAGTTCAACGACTTCTACCCCTGCGCGGTGGCGCTGCATGGCGATGCCGGGCAGACCGTGGCTGCGCTGCTCGAGCAATTGCCAGACAGCGTGCGCGATGCCACAACGGCCAGCGCTTCGGTGGCCACGCTGCGCAGCGCGGTGCAGGCCAGCCACGGCCCGTTGCAGGCGCTGCACCAGTCGATCCTCGACCGCATCGCCGCCGAGTTGCCGGACAACGCCTTCATCAGCACCGACATGACCCAGCTGGCCTACACCGGCAACTACGTGTTCAACAGCCGGGCGCCGCGCAGCTGGCTGCACCCGACCGGCTACGGCACCCTCGGCTACGGCCTGCCGGCGGGTATCGGCGGCATGTTCGGCAGCAGCGAGCGCCCAGGCCTGGTGTTGGTGGGCGACGGCGGCTTCCTCTATACCGCCCAGGAACTCGCCACCGCCGTCGAAGAGCTGGACCGCCCGCTGGTGGTGCTGCTGTGGAACAACGACGCGCTGGGGCAGATCCGCGACGACATGCTCAACCTGGACATCGAGCCCATTGGCGTGCTGCCGCGCAACCCGGACTTCGCAGGCCTGGCCCGCGCGTTCGGCTGCACGGTCGCCCAGCCGCAAAGCCTCGACGAACTGCAACGGGACCTGCGCGGCGGCTTTGCTCGCAACGGCGTGACTCTGATCGAGCTCAAGCACGCCTGCGCGCGCTGAGCCCATCCCGCACAACAGGATATTTGCCATGCGTTTTTCTTCCCTGACCCAACGGATCGCCGGTGACGGCGCTGCCGCCTGGGAGATCCACTACCGCGCCCTGGCCATGCTCGAACAGGGCCGCGACGTACTGCTGCTGTCGGTGGGCGACCCGGATTTCGACACCCCGGCGCCTATCGTCCAGGCCGCGATGGACAGCCTGCAGGCCGGCAACACCCATTACGCCGACGTGCGTGGCAAGCGCAGCCTGCGCGAGGCCATCGCCCGGCGGCACCAGCAGCGCAGCGGCCAGGCGGTGACGGCCGACCAGGTGACGGTGCTGGCGGGGGCGCAGTGCGCGCTGTTCTGCGTGGCCCAGTGCGTGCTGGAGCCGGGCGATGAAGTGATCGTCGCCGAGCCGATGTATGTCACCTACGAAGCCGTCTTCGGCGCCTGTGGGGCGAAAGTGGTACCTGTGCCCGTACGCCCGGAGCATGGTTTTCGTGTGCAGCCCGAGGATGTGGCTGCGCGAATTACCCCGCGTACCCGTGCCCTGGCGCTTAACAGCCCGCACAACCCCTCCGGTGCCAGTCTGCCGCGTAGCACCTGGGAAGCCCTTGCCGAGCTGTGCATCGCCCACGATCTGTGGCTGATCAGCGACGAGGTGTACAGCGAGCTGCTGTTCGACGGCGAGCACATCAGCCCCGGCAGCCTGCCGGGCATGGCCGAACGTACGGCGACGCTCAACAGCCTGTCCAAGTCCCATGCCATGACCGGCTGGCGGGTGGGCTGGGTGGTGGGTTCGCCGGACCTGGCCGGGCACCTGGAGAACCTGGCGCTGTGCATGCTGTACGGCTCGCCGGACTTCATCCAGGACGCCGCGGTGGCTGCGCTCGAGCAGCCACTGCCAGAGCTCGAAGCGATGCGCGAAGCCTACCGCCAGCGCCGCGATCTGGTCTGCGCGTGCCTGGCGGATTGCCCGGGTGTGCGTGCGCTCAAGCCCGATGGCGGGATGTTCGTGATGGTCGATATCCGCGAAACCGGGCTCAGTGCGCAGGACTTTTCCAACCGCCTGCTCGATCTGCATGGGGTTTCGGTGTTGGCCGGTGAGGCCTTCGGCCCGAGCGCGGCCGGGCATATTCGCCTGGGCCTGGTGCTGGGGGCAGAGCCTTTGCGCGAAGCCTGCCGGCGTATCGTGCTGTGTGCCGGCGAGCTGATGGAGGCGCAACGCAATGCGTGAGTACAGCCGTTTGTTCATCGATGGCCGCTGGCAGCAGCCGCTGGGGCAGGGCATGGCCGAGGTGATCGACCCGGCCAGCGAAGCGGTCGCCGGCAAGGTGCCGCTGGGTAACGAGGCGGACGTGGAGCGGGCGGTGCAGGCGGCACGCCGGGCGTTTGCCGACTGGTCGCGAACCCCCTCCAGCGTGCGTGCCGGGTACATTCGTGCCCTGGTCGAGCAGCTCAAGGCCCGAGCCGATGAGATGGCCGCGGTGATCACCAGCGAGCTGGGCATGCCGGTGCAGTGGTGCCGGCCGGTGCAGGTGGACGGGCCGATCGTTGGGTTTGAGCAGTACATCGCGCTGGCCGGGTTGATGGACGAAGTGCGCGAGGTCGGCAACTCGCTGGTGTACCGCGAGGCGGTGGGCGTGTGCGCGTTCATCAACCCGTGGAACTACCCGCTGCACCAGCTGATCGGCAAGCTGGCGCCGGCCTTGGCGGCCGGTTGTACCGTGGTGGTCAAGCCCAGCCAGGAAACGTCGCTGCATGCCTTTGTGCTGGCCGAGATGATCGAGGCCATCGGCTTGCCGGCCGGGGTGTTCAACCTGGTCAGCGGGCCGGGGTCGAAAGTGGGCGAGGCCTTGGCCCGGCACCCGCTGGTGGACATGGTCTCGTTCACCGGCTCCACCGGCGCGGGTGTGCGTGTATCCCAGGCGGCGGCGCCGTCGGTGAAGCGGGTGTGCCTGGAGCTGGGCGGCAAGTCGCCGCTGCTGATCGGCGCCGATGCCGACCTGGACGCGGCAGTGCGTTATGGCGTGCAGGACGTGATGATCAACTCGGGGCAGACCTGCACCGCGCTGACCCGGATGCTGCTGCCGGCGGCGCGCTATGCCGAGGCGTTGGAGATTGCGGTGGACGAGGTGCGTGGGCTGGTGATGGGCGACCCGCAGGATCCGCGCAGCTTCCTTGGACCGATGTGTTCGGCGGGGCAGCGGCGTACGGTGCAGGAGTACATCCGTGTCGGGCAGGAGGAGGGCGCCCGGCTGCTGTGCGGTGGTGAAACGGCGCCGGGCTTTGCGCGCGGGTTCTACGTGCCGCCGACGCTCTTTGCCGATGTCGACAACCGTATGCGCATCGCCCAGGAGGAGATCTTCGGCCCGGTGCTGTGCCTGATTCCCTATGCCGACGAGGCCGAGGCGATTGCCCTGGCCAATGATTCGCCGTTCGGGTTGTCCAGCGCGGTGTGGGCCGGCAGCCGGGACAAAGCGCTGCAACTGGCGCGGCAGCTGCGCGCGGGACAGTGCTTCGTTAATGGTGGGGCATTCAATTACCAGGCGCCGTTTGGGGGGTACAAGCAGTCGGGCAATGGGCGGGAGTGGGGGGAGGAGGGGTTGGGTGAGTTCGTAGAAACCAAGGCAATTCAGTTTTAGACGCCCAATACCTGCATGGCTCAAGTCATGCACCAAGGCGGGCAGCGGTACCCTCACAGGCATAACTGGCCCGAAACAGATGTGGGAGCTGGCTTGCCAGCGATGCGCCGCGCGGGCGGCGCTCGATCTCAAGAACGCTGCAAATCTGTCGCCTGGCACTTGGAGGCCTACATGCAATTTCAAGACAGGCGCTTGGGCATCACACTGTTGGCCTTGGGAAATCAAGATTCGGTAATGGCCGCCAGGTGCATGGCGGGATATTGGGTGAGGGCTCCCAGGTGCTCGCCGATGTCTTTGCAGCGCCTG